>NZ_JAVJQP010000167.1:0-17659 GCF_040218875.1 Coleofasciculus sp. D1-CHI-01 | reverse complement strand
AATATTAGTTCTAAATACCTGCTCAAATAATTGTTCCCCGTAACCCTTAACCGATTCCTTCGCCTGTTCCGCCTTCACGGTATCAGTTTGGGGAAACACCAACCATTCCTCAAAATACCATTCCAGATTCTCTTCTTGTTTCGGGGTGAAAGGGTCAGTAATTGCGATCGGATAATTCACCCGCCGATCAAAACTAAGAGTCGCGGTAAATCCGCTATTGGTTGAGTCCTGTTCGCGAATGGTAATAATGGTCATTGGTCTTATGTCATACTCGCTACCCTTGAGAAGCCAGCTACGTCTTATGTCATGTATGGTAGCCAAAAAAATAAAGGTACAGCAATGCCCATGGGTGTCAACTTAAGCTACAGCCCCCTCACCCCCAACCCTTCTCCCACCGGGGGAGAGGGGCTGGGGGTGAGGGGTTGAGATTAAGACGTACTTCCTAATTTCGCTGCCAATTCTCCTTTAATCCGATTGAGAATTGACGTTTCATCTAATGATTCCAGAATGCGACTGACGACAGTTTTCGGAGCATCTTCTCCCCAAGACGCACCATTGGCTAAATAAACTTTCGTCACTTGTCCAATTGCATAAGTAGAAACCCCCGCGACACCCGCCTGAGTCATGGCGACAGACAGATAAGGTGCTAAGGTAACTCCTCCCGTTGCAGGTGCAGAAAGCCCTAACAATCCCTTAATACTACTCAATCCCAATGTAGCTAAAACTTCGCTGGCACCAATTCCGCCCATACTCAGAGCAATTTTCTGAAGCAATCCCACCGCACCTTGCTGGGTCATGGAGATACCGTAGAGGCGAGATAATGCTAGAATCATCACCACGTCTACAACCGTTGCCGTGAGTAGATCCAGAACCGTAACTGGATTGAGTGCGATCGCGACGGCTTTGGTCATCACCGCTTTCCAGATCACCTGATTGGCACTTTCGTCCCGAATCGCCATTTTCCGTTGCACCAGTTGTTCATTCACCTCACCCGCGTACATCATCGAATTTAGGGCGACTAAGGATTTACCTTCCCGGTGCAAAATTTCCAATATTTTTAGCTTTAATTCTTCTATCTGGGGAGTTCCCAGACGCCGTTGAATCGCCCGACTCCCATCAGCACGACGCACAGCTACTGCTTCTAACGGTGCAGCCGCCACCCGAACAATTTCAGCCGGAGACAACAACTGTTTCACCCGTTCATCGCGTATTTTACGATAAATCGCCTCGCGATCGGCTTCGGGATATTGGTCTATTTTATTAAACACCAATAGCATTGGCTTCCCACTATCTCGTAATAGAGACAGGGCTTCATATTCGACCTTGGTGATATCCCCGGCGATAATAAATAGAATCAGATCCGCTTGTCTGGCAACCGTTACCGCTAACGCCTCGCGGGTTTCCCCATGGACTTCATCAATCCCTGGCGTATCAATAAACTGAATTTGGGACTCCCCAATACTCGGCAAAGCCACGCGCAGGATTTCCTGATCCGTGTTTGCCAAGGTTTCCTGACTTAACTGCCAATTCGCCGTTTGAGCATTCCGAGTCACCCCATGCAACGCCCCGGTTTCAAACACAGGTTGTCCTAATAACGCATTCAGTACCGAGGATTTACCCCGTCCAACCATACCAAAAGCCGCGAGTTGCACACAACTGTGTTCTAGCTTGTCCAAGAGATTGGCTAAATCCTCAATTTCCGATTCTAACCCCGCTTGTTCTTGGCAGGTTAAGTCAAGATTGCTGACTAACTCACGCAAAGAGTCTTGGGCGCGTTTGTAGTGAAGTTCCCCCTGAACCGCGTCAACACTCCACATTGCCCAATCCCAGTCTTGGTTTGAACCGGGAGAATTGTTAGTCAAAATCATCTTAAAAAACCTGCTGGAGACCCTCGCTTTTAGCGATGGGAGGAAAGCAGGGCAGGATGTACTACTTTCCTTGGACAAAATTGGTGGGGGAGTATGGTTGCTCCCCCCTTGGGGTATGGTTGCCCCAACTCCCTTTCGGGGTAAAGTTTGCCTCGCCAATGTTAACGGTCGGTACTTTCCAAGCAGTACTGGCTTAACCCTTTAGACCTGTTTAACCACTTGGTTCTAGAGCTTGGAACTGGCACGCATCCCAAGGTAGGATTTTTAACACTTGCCGTTAACGTAGTGCGCGTAGCACTTAGGCTGGTCAACTTGGGCTATAAGGAGCCCTCGCTTTTAGCGACGGGTCGTTGACACCTCCAGCGCTAGGTTTGAGCTTACTTTGATCCTAGCGTCGCTTGCTGTAATAGATAGGGGCTGCTGCATAAGTTTTGGGGTGGGGGTAGGGAGCTGGGGGAGCAGGGGAAGCTGGGGAAGCAATGTAGAGACGTGCCATGGCGCGTCTGGGTGTAGGGGCGGGTTTGACAGATAACATTTTGCACCAAACTGATAACTTGACTAAACCCGCCCTTCTAGGGAAGCCCCAATTAATCCTGGCTATATGCTTCCATACCCACACAAGAACAAACCAAATTGCGATCGCCAAAAGCATTGTTAATCCGCCCTACCGCTGTCCAGAACTTGTGTTCCCTTGTCCAGGGTGCAGGATAAGCCGCTTGTTCGCGAGAATAGGGGCGATTCCATTCCCCAGAAATTAACACCTCTGCCGTATGGGGGGCATTTTTCAGCAGATTATTCTCCTGATCAACCTCCCCAGATTCAATCGCCTTAACCTCGTGGCGAATCCCAATCATCGCCTCACAGAATCGATCCAACTCCTCCTTCGACTCACTTTCGGTGGGTTCCACCATCATGGTTCCCGCAACGGGCCACGAAACAGTGGGTGCATGGAACCCATAATCCATTAACCGCTTGGCAATATCATCCACCTCTACCCCAGCAGACTTTTTCAAACCCCGCAAATCTAAAATACATTCATGCGCCACCAAACCCGATTTCCCCTGATACAAAATCGGATAATAAGGCGCTAAGCGATGGGCAATATAATTCGCATTCAGAATCGCCACCTTTGTCGCTTCCGTTAACCCATCTGCCCCCATTAGCGCGATATACATCCAGGAAATCGGTAAAATACTGGCACTTCCCCAAGGGGCTGACGCCACAACGCCAACGGAGTCGTTATTGGTTAGTGAGCCATAACCTTTCACAAACGACACATCCGGCAAAAACGGCACTAAATGCGACTGTACCCCAATCGGTCCCATCCCCGGACCCCCACCTCCGTGAGGAATACAAAAAGTTTTGTGTAAATTTAAATGGCAAACATCCGCCCCATAATCCCCAGGACGACATAATCCCACTTGGGCATTCATATTCGCCCCATCCAGATACACCTGTCCACCATGAGCGTGAATCGTATCGCAAATTTCGCGAATGTCTTCCTCAAAAACGCCATGGGTAGACGGATATGTCACCATCAACGCGGCTAAATTCTGGCTGTGCTTTTCTGCCTTTGCCTTCAAATCCGCTAAATCGATATTTCCTTGGTGATCACAGGTAACAGCAACCACCTTTAATCCTGCCATAACCGCACTCGCCGGATTAGTCCCGTGGGCGGATTGGGGAATCAAACAAATCTGGCGATGTCCCTCATCCCGATGTTCATGATACTGGCGAATCACCAGCAATCCCGCATATTCCCCTTGCGCCCCCGCATTCGGTTGTAAGGAAATCCCAGCAAACCCGGTAATTTCTGCTAACCATGCCTCAAGCTGCTGGAATAAAATCTGATAGCCCTGGGTTTGAGATAAGGGGGCGAAGGGATGAATCTGGCTAAATTCCGCCCAGGTAATTGGCATCATTTCGGCGGTGCCATTGAGTTTCATCGTACAGGAACCCAAGGGAATCATTGAGGTGGTGAGGGATAAATCCTTGGCTTGGAGACGATGAAGATAACGCAATAACTCGCTTTCTGAATGATAACGGTGAAAAACCGACTCAGTAAGATAGGCACTGGTGCGGGCAAAAGGCGGTTCAAACCCCTTAATCTCTCGTTTTAGCAGGGAATCCACGGGAAACGGTAGCGAATCAATGCCTTCAACGCCAACTGATCCAAAAATATCCAGGAGAGTCACCACATCTGGGAACGTTGTCACTTCATCCAGAGTAATCGCGATCGCACTTTCATCCAACACCCGCAGATTCATCCCCCTGGCTTGCGCCGCCTTGAGAATATCGCCGATTTCCTGGCTATCTAATTCCACCCGCACCGTATCAAAGAAGGGTTGTGAGCTAATGTTATAACCCAAACGTTCCAACCCGGCTGCCAATATCACCGTTAACCGATGCACCCGCTGAGCAATTTGCTTAAGTCCCTCTGGTCCATGATAAACCGCGTACATACTGGCAATCACCGCCAGCAAGACTTGGGCTGTACAAATATTACTCGTGGCTTTATCCCGCCGGATATGCTGTTCCCGAGTTTGCAAGGCAAGGCGCAAAGCGGGTTTACCTTGGGCATCTTTAGACACCCCCACAATTCGCCCCGGAACCTGCCGTTTATACGCCTCACGGGTAGCAAAATATGCCGCATGAGGTCCACCATATCCCAGGGGAACACCCAAGCGTTGCGTCGTTCCCACGGCAATATCTGCACCGAATTCACCCGGCGGTGTCAGCAGGGTAAGACTCAAGGGATCAGCCGCCACCGTGACTAAACCCCCCGCATCATGCACCTTCGTTACAAACTCCCGATAATCGTAAATCGTGCCATCAGTCGCCGGATATTGCAGTAATGCCCCAAAAATCGGCGACTCAACGTCAAACGTCTGATGATCCCCAACAATAATCTCAATTCCCAACGGTTTCGCCCGCGTTTGCACCACCTGAATTGTTTGTGGATGGCAATCCTGGGAGACAAAGAAGGCATTGGCTTTGGTTTTACACAAGCCATAACTCATACTCATCGCTTCCGCCGATGCTGTTCCCTCATCCAGTAACGACGAATTAGCGATATCCAAACCCGTTAAATCAATAATTAGGGTTTGAAAGTTTAGCAACGCCTCCAGACGCCCTTGAGCAATTTCAGCTTGATAGGGAGTGTAGGCGGTATACCAACCCGGATTTTCCAGAATATTCCGCTGGATCACGGGTGGGGTGATACAGTCGTGATACCCCATACCAATGAACGAGCGAAACACCCGGTTTTTTGAGGCAATGTCCTGAAGGTGGGCAAGGGCAGCTTTTTCACTTTGGGCGGAGGGTAAGTTGAGGGGATGATTCAGCCGAATGGTTGAGGGAACCGCGACATCAATCAGTTCATCCAGGCTGGAGTAACCCAAAACATCCAGCATTTTCCCTACATCTTCAGCATTGACACCAATATGCCGTTTAGTAAAAGAATCGGTTGATATGAGATGAGCCGCCGCCGCAGAAAGACTGGGCTGAGAATCACTAGAGAAGCCATTGAGGGTTGTGTCTGGATTAACGGAGACATTTGAGTTAGCCATATCAAACCGATTCATTCAAAGATTTTGGTGCATCAAGCCGCTAGAGTCAGCGCGACTCCTTATTATTTTTTAACAAACCATTCACAATCGTGCTGTCATTGGTCATTGGTCATACTCGCTTCCCTTGAGAAGCAAGCTACGTCATTCGTACAGTCGGGGCGGGTTTAGTTACATCTGGGTGTAACCGAAAAGATAGTAGTGAAACCCGCCCCTACATAATCTCGCTTATCTCTCCCATCTTCCCCATCTTCCCCAGCTTCTCCAGCTCCCCCAGCTCCCCCAGTTCCCCCAGCTTCCCCAGCTTCCCCAGCTTCCCCATCTTCCCCATCTCCCCCAGCTCCCCCAGCTTCCCCATCTTCCCCAGCTTCCCCAGCTTCCCCAACTCCCTCTGCTTACTCCTCGCCCTCAACTTGAGCCTGATATTCAGCCGCCGATAAGGTATCTTCTAATTCATCGGCATCATTGACTCGCACTTTCAGAAACCACCCTTCACCGTAAGGATCTTCAGCAATCTGTTCGGGCGATTCCACGACAGCATCGTTGCGTTCAATCACCGTTCCCGTAACTGGCGCATACATATCCTCAACGGCTTTCACCGATTCAATCGTGCCAAAGGTTTCCCCTTTTGCCAAAGCACTATTCACATCAGGCAGTTCGATGAACACAATATCACCTAACTGATCGATGGCAAAGGCACTAATCCCAATCGTGGCAATTTCCCCATCGAGTCGTACATACTCGTGGCTGTCTAGATACTTTAAGTCTTCAGGATACTCTAAAGCCATTTCATGTCCTCAATTTGCAGCAAAGCTAAGTGTACAACCTCCAATTACGTCATACTAAGACGCTATGGATAAAGAAACTCTCAAACGACGGCTCTTAGGTGAGTTTAGCTGGAAACGACTGGTGCGATCGCTAATTTTCATTTACGTCTTCTTTGCTGTATACGTCTACTTCATGGCAGATCGGATGATTTTCCTACCGCGCCCCTCCAGCTACCCAGACACCCCTGACATTCTTAAAGTGACGACGGCTGATGATCTCCAGATTTCCGCCGTTTACTTGCCCAATCCGACAGCGACCTATACGAGCCTCTACATTCACGGGAATGCCGAAGACTTAGGCGAGATTCAGCCCCTGTTGCACCATCTACACAGTCTCGGCTTTAGCGTCTTTGCCTACGATTATCGCGGCTATGGCACGAGTCAGGGAAGTCCCTCTGAACAGAATGCCTATCGTGATAGTGACACCGCCTTTACCTATTTAAAAGAGCAACTGGGAGTCCCACCCAAACAGATTATCGCTTATGGACGTTCCGTCGGCGGTGGTTCAGCCGTAGATTTAGCCGCCCGTCACCCTTTGGCAGGTTTAATTCTCGAAAGTTCGTTCACCTCAGCCTTTCGCGTCGTGCTACCCATCCCGATTTTGCCCTTTGACAAATTTCCCAACCTGGACAAGATCACCCAGGTAAACTGTCCCGTCTTAGTCATCCATGGTACTGCTGATCAAACGATCCCCCTCTCCCACGGACAACGCCTATTTGCCGCCGCCCCTAAACCGAAACACTTCTTCTGGGTGGAGGGTGCCGGTCATAATGATCTGTTCTGGGTGGCTGGAGAGCAATATGGGGAAGCGTTACATGGGTTTGCCCAATTAGTCGCCAAAACCCAATTACCTGACGCCGAACCAAGGACAAATGACCAATGATCAAGGACAAATAACCAATTAGTCAAGAAAGAATGACATCACCCCTGCTATTTTTGGTAAAATTCACTATAATTAATTTGGAAGGTATATATTCCGGGTAATTTACAACATTGTTTACAACCGTACTGCCTCAAACGAAACAACCCTTTGGGTCAATCCCTGATGACCTATTTGACGCCATTGACACCCTCAAGCAGGAACTCAACGCCGTTATTCTCGCCCACTACTACCAAGACCCCGATATTCAAGATATTGCCGATTATATTGGCGATTCTTTAGGACTTTCCCGCCAAGCTGCTGATACAGATGCAGATGTTATTGTCTTTGCGGGTGTTCATTTCATGGCAGAAACTGCCAAAATCCTTAATCCCAACAAACTTGTTCTTCTACCCGATTTAGAGGCAGGTTGCTCTCTGGCTGATAGTTGTCCCCCGGATGCATTTGCCCAGTTTAAGGCAGAACACCCTGACCATTTGGTCATCTCTTACATCAATTGCTCCGCCGAAATTAAGGCGATGAGCGATATTATTTGCACCAGTTCCAACGCCGTCGAAATTGTCCAGCAAATTCCCCCTGATCAACCGATTATTTTTGCCCCCGATCGGAATTTAGGACGCTATGTAATGCAGCAGACGGGTCGGGATTTGCTCCTGTGGCAAGGGAGTTGTATTGTTCACGAAACCTTCTCGGAAAAAAGAATTGTCCAGCTCCAGATTGAACACCCCGACGCCGAGGTTATTGCCCATCCCGAATGCGAACCTCCGGTATTACGTCACGCCAGCTATATTGGCTCAACAACTGCGCTGTTGAAGTATTCGCAAACCAGTCCCCGTTCCAAATTTATTGTGGCGACAGAACCGGGAATTATTCACCAAATGCAAAAGCGAATGCCAGATAAGCACTTCATTCCAGCGCCTGCAACGAATAATTGTAACTGTAATGAATGTCCCTACATGCGGTTAAATACGCTGGAAAAACTTTATCTAGCGATGAAGCAGCGTCAGCCCGAAATTACCTTACCCGAACACATTCGGATTGCGGCGTTACAACCGATTCAGCGTATGTTGGACATGAGTGCTAAGGTTAAGGTTTAAGTCCAGCAAAAATTAGGGCAGGACTTACGCTTTATTTCAGGCACAGGCGCTACCTTTAGGGGACTCTTCATGAAGGTGGAGAAGGGCGGGTTTTGTAGAAACATTATTGGTTTCTCGGTTAATTTTAGTCCTAAACCCGCCCCTACTATGGGTTGCTGCATCAGTGACAGGATGGGAAAGGGCGGGTTTTGTAGAAACGTTATTAGTTTCTCGGTTAATTTTAGTCCTAAACCCGCCCCTACATGGGATTTTATGCCGCGATATCCGATTGATATATTAACCGAAAACCGGACAAAAAATCCACTGGATTTTCCGGCGCGATCGCACTTTATTTAGAATATTTTACCGTTGGCTATAATATTCTTTAAGCCGTGGTTTCTATTCTTTTGGGCGCAATCAATAACAGTATTGTATTAATTGGGTTTTGACTCGATAGTATTGTTGAATCCTTATCAGGATGTATTTTAATTTGGCGTCTCAGCCAGCCTCAAAACCTAACACCGGAAGCTGAAGCCAAAATTGAGCGACAAGCCACCCAGTTTGTGGCAATTACATTTTTCTTGATGGCTGGGTATATTGGATTTGAGTCACTGAGAAAGTTAATTACCCATTAATCGAATGACTCCAGCTACTGTAAAAGAATCTCTAATCATTTTCACCCGCTATCCCGAACCGGGAAAAACCAAGACGCGCATGATTCCCGCCCTAGGTGAGGAAGGTGCGGCAAACCTGCAACGCCAGATGACAGAAAATACCCTGGCTAAAGCGAAAAAACTGCAAGCATTTCATCCTGTATCTGTAGAAATTCATTTTGCTGGGGGGAATCAACCATTAATGCAAGCCTGGTTAGGTGCTGATATGATTTACCATCAACAAAGTGAGGGAGATTTAGGCGAGCGAATGGCATCGGCATTTGAGAAATCGTTTGCGGCGGGAATGACAGGTGTGGTGATTATTGGTACAGATTGCCCCGATTTAAACCCTCAAATAATGGCTGAGGTATTTAAACTACTTAAAACGCACGATTTAGTATTAGGACCTGCCCAAGATGGGGGATATTATCTGATTGGTTTGCGACGGTTAATTCCTGAACTTTTTGTGGGAATTCATTGGGGAACCTGGCAAGTTAGGCAACAAACTGTCGAGATTGCGGATAACTTGGGATTAGCGATCGCGTTTGCACCAATGCTCCATGACATTGACCGTCCAGAAGATTTGAGCAGGTGAGGACATCCAGATTATTTTGCCTAGAGAGAATAGTTGGTATCTATCAAGAGGCGGATTTTTTTACCATCAAAGTGTGATTAGATTAGCCCCTATCGCGTTATGTTTAGCGCGAATTGAGCCAAATCATAGGACTATGAGGAATTTATCGGGCTTTTGCCCGGTGTAAGTCTGTCGTAAATCGATCGCAAGTGATAGCCTCAGATCGACCTGACCCCGATTCTACCCCAGGAAACAGCGTTGCTGGTGAGGATGACCAAGATAGTGTCACAATTCCCTTGCAATCGGTTGACCTCGGCTTGAGCAAAATCGCACGCCAAAATCGGGCAAATGTGGGAGACGAAATAACGTATACCATTACTCTGACCAATAACGATGCGAATGAGGCGACTGATGTGGCGGTGACGGAACCCTTACCCCCTGAGGTAAGCTTTAGATCAGCAACTGCGTCTCAAGGCTCATATAATCGCAGTAGTGGAATTTGGTCAGTGGGGAACCTAGCCAATGGTAACGAGGCTAGGTTACAGATTACCGCCACTGGGGATATTCCCGGTTCCGTGACGAATACGGCGGTGATTAGTGCTTTAGATCAAGATGATCCGAATCCTGGGAATGATCGAGACAGTGCTGAGGTATTTTTGGCTGGAGAACCTAACCTGCTTCTGGTGAAGCGGATTACTCAGGTGAACAGAGATGGACAAGTGATCGATGGAATTAATTTTAATACTTTTGTAGATGATCCCACTGATCCGGATGATAACGCGATTGGCTGGTCTCAGCTACCGGGGGGAGGGCTTTTAGGCGTTCCGATGATTAGTCCCGATAGGCGTTTAGAGAGTGGCGATACTGTGGAATACACGATCTATTTCTTATCAAATGGTGGCACAGTGGTTAACAGTGTGAATGTCTGTGATCTGATTCCCCAAGGGACGACGTTTATCTCAGATAGTTTTAGGCAAGGGAGTGGAATTGTGTTAAATCAAGATGGGACACCGACACCCCAAAGTAATGCATCAGATCAAGATTCAGGGACATTTTTTCCGCCTCTCAATCCTGTCTCAACGCCTTGTGCTGAAGCCAATAATCCCAATGGTGCTGTGGTTGTCGAGTTAGGCGATATTTCTAGCACCGCTCCCAATAATGTAGGATTGATTCGCTTTCAGGTGGAAATTGATTGAAAATGGGGATTGGGGAAGGAATTCTAATGTAATGAAAACCGAAACAATTTCAGTGATTATTCCTGTTTTAAATGAAGCGAATACGATTGGTTCTATCTTAGAGAGACTTGTCGATACTGACAATGTGGAGGTTATTGTGGTAGATGGGGGGAGTCAAGATGAAACCGTCAGTGTAGCGCGATCGCGAAATGTCCAGGTTCTTTCTACCCCACCCGGTCGCGCCTGTCAAATGAATGCGGGTGCAGCAATAGCGACGGGTGATATTCTCCTATTTCTCCACGCCGATACTCGTTTACCAGCAAACTTTGATCGTTTAATCCGCCAAGCGCTACAAGAACCCCAAACCATTGCGGGGGCGTTTGAATTACGCATTGATGCTCAACAGTTTAGCTTGCGTCTCATTGAACGACTGGTGAATTGGCGATCGCGTTTTTTTTCGATGCCTTATGGCGACCAAGCTATCTTTTTAAAAGCGACTGTTTTCCATACTATCGGAGGTTTTCCTAATTTGCCAATTATGGAAGATTTTGAATTCATTCGTCGCTTGCAACCGCAGGGACGGATTACGATTGTTCCAGCCTCTATCCTGACATCAGGACGACGCTGGGAACGGTTAGGAATCATCAAAACCACCCTGATTAACCAGCTTATTATTATCGGGTATTTCGGGGGACTTTCTCCTGACAAACTGGCGCAATGGTATAGGGAAAAAGGGTAAGCTTCATGCATTTAAATTGGGTAGTAGTAGCGAGCAAGATGCAAAGCCTGCGGCATGGCTTCGCTAAACGCACTACGAGACTTTGACAATTCTTAATATTAAACCACAGTCGATTTTTTAATGATCACAGGTTCATAAACAGCCTATGTCTCGATTTCTATTGCTATTTTATAATGAGTAAATATAGGAATTACAAGTCCAGGATCTTGCCAACCTGTCAAAGTGCCTGTATTTACCTCTCCCTCTGGTGATAACAGCACCTCTCCGGCACTATTAAGCGGATTAAGACCATCACTTATACCTAAGTAGAACGTCTCGTTTTCAGAACAATTGAATCCAACTTCTCCGCTTCCTGCTGCTAGTCCTTTGCCCATTTTATCAAATAAGAACAAAGACAAAGATGATAAAGATGATACAGACAATAAGGGATTTTGAGCAACTCTAAATTTTAAAAATGCTTGACGTTCAGATTCAATTTGGTAGAGATCGATATCTGCCGGATTAAATAAACTGCCCTCAATTGTATTAATTGTTGGCACTATGATTGGACCTTGAGCGGACGAAATTAAGTGTCCTGCATCATCATCTTCAACAAAGGTTGATTCTGAGGCGGTGTTGTCTAATCCTCTGGGGAGACTCTTCCCGCCCATCAACGTCGTTAATAATGATTTAAAATTTATCATCGGTTTTCTCCTAAAAGACGTTGAGACGAATCAAGTTAACTTAATTCGTCCGTTTGCTTAACCTTAAAATCATTTTTTTGTTTTTTCAGTTAATGGTATTGATTTTTAAAGAAATTTAATTTAACTTAATTATTTAATTTAATAATGTTTATATTTAGTCAAGTTTGATCATGGGTTTTAACGCGACAGATCAGGCGACTTAGAGGATGATAATCAAGCCAATAAACTGATGCACCTTGTAATAAAGTTTCAATAATTGTTGTTCCCGAACCCGCAAAAGGTTCTAAAATTTTACATTTTTCTGTGCCATACTTGCTTAAAAACCAATGCGGGATTTCCTCAAAGAGTAATCCAACGCAGGCGGGTTAACCTGTTGGGTTTCGCTTACGCTCTACCCAACCGACTTGAACGTTTACTTTATTCTAGAGGAACGACATACACCCAGTCTTGATAATTGGGATCGCGATTTTCCGTAATTGCCGTAATTTTATCTCTCAGTTTCTCTGTGATGGGTCGGGTTTTCGGTAATTCATAATTCTCAACCCGTTTAATTGGAGTAATTTTAGCTGCCGTCCCACTTAAAAAGGCTTCATCGGCAATAAATAACTCTGATTTATCTACAGGGCGTTCGATTGTGGGAATGCCCAAATCCTTTGCCAGCGTCAGGATACTATCTCTGGTGATTCCTTCTAAAATATCTTGGTCATATCCCGGCGTAATCAGTTGACCATTCCGCACCACAAAGATGTTCATCCCGGAGGCTTCACAGATTTTTCCCTGAGCATTCATTAATAAGGCTTCATCAAATCCGGATTCTACTGCTTCTGTTTTTGCCAGAGATGAGGTGATATAAGCGCCACTAATTTTACCTCTCAAGGGTAAACTGTGATCCGCTTGGCGATACCAGGAACTAATCCGACAGCTTACGCCTTCTGGGGATAAATAATCACCCAGTTCTAATCCGTAGACGAAAAAGTCTTTTTCAATTTTATGAAGTCTGGGGGCAATTCCCAAATCTGACGTATAAATAAAGGGTCGAATATAAAATGAGGTTTTAACTTGATTTTTTTTGACAAATTCTACAATTACAGTTTCAATTTTATCAGCGGGTAAGTCGTAGTGTAAATATTTGGCACTGTCACTTAATCGTTGACAATGACGGTCTAAACGAAACAGGAGAATTTGTTCGGGGTTTTGGGGGTCAGGAATCCCCCGCAATCCACCAAAAGCGCCTGTCCCATAGTGCAGCGCATGGGTAGCAATGGAAATTTTGGCATCCTCGAAGGGAAGAAATTGTTTTTTAAAGTAAGCGATTGGCAGAAATTTATGCATTTTCAAACTAGACAGTCAGGGCTACTGGAAGGTATGGTGATCGATTGTACTACAGGTCAGTGATTTTGCCAGGGACTAGCACATCAATTTAGGAACCCCGGTAGAGACGTAGCATGCTACGTCTCTACACCTTTCCCTGTCTCCCCATACCTAATCAATCCTCCTTGGTGTTCAACCACCCCGCTAAATTCTGTTTTTGAGTCTCCGAGGGATTCTCAATCTGCACAACCTGGTAGCGGGTGGGTTGGGATTCGCTTAGGGTAACGGGTAAGGTACAAAGTTCGTCTTGATGGAACACGGTTACCCAAATCGTGTCACCGGGATGGTAATCTTTTAGGCGATCGCATAATTGATCGGCACTGACTCGCCAACCGTCTATTGCCAGTAATTGATCCCCAGCATCCACCCCGGCTATCCCCGCAGGAGAGGTGGCGTTGACAAATTTGACCACCTCTTTCCCATTCTCGGTCTTGACAATTAACCCTAAATAGGGTTTTGATTCCTCATCTTCCGCCGCCTTGAGTTTTAAGCCAAAGGGTTCAAGATATTCATCAAAGGGCAATTCTTCTGTCCCCTCAATGTAGCGCTGGAAGAAATCACTTAAATCAGTACCCGCGACAGACTCCAACACCTCTCGCAGTTGTTGAGGCGTAAAGCCAACTTCCTTGACGCCAAACTCTTGCCACATCCGCCGCATCACATCATCAAGGGAGCGCTGATTGCCATGACGCGATCGCACCAGCAAATCCAGTAAGAAGGATACCATTTCTCCTTTGAGATAATAGGAGATCTGACTATTATCACTATTGGCATCCCGGCGATATAACTTAATCCAAGCATCAAAACTGGACTCACTCAGGGGTTGCACCAAACGCCCTGGAATCAGTTTCATCCGGGTAATTTCTTTCCCCAATCCCTCTAAAAACGTCTTACTGTCGTAAATATTTGCCCGTAAGGGGAGGACTAAATCATAGTAACTGGTTGTCCCTTCACAAAACCACAGGGATGTGGTATAGCTTTCTTGTTCATAGTTAAACCGTTCTAAGACTTTGGGGCGAATCCGCTTAACATTCCACAGGTGAAAGAACTCATGGGCGACTAATTGCATGAAACGATTGTATTTATCTTTCGCCCGGAACCCGAAACGGGGATAATTTAAGGAACAAGAAGTTTTATGTTCTAAACCGCCAAAGCCCGTGGACGATAAATGCAGTAAAAACAAATACCGTTCGTAGGGTAATCCCCCATATAACTCAGCTTCTGTCTCGATAATTTTCGTCGTATCGGCAATAATCCGTTGGGGATCAGCATTTCCTTGTCCCCAAATTGCCAATTGATGCGGTTTCCCCAGAACCTCAAAGTCGTAAACCTGTTGTGTGCCAATTTCAAAGGGACTATCGACTAACGTGTCAAAATCCTCGGCTTCAAAGGTATTTTCAGTACCCTCGACGGCGGGTAAGGGTGTGGTTGTCTGCCAATCGGATTTAGGGGGTACAATCGTCACCTGAATCGGCTGTTGCTCAAAACCCGGCACAAACAGGAATAACGCCGCCCCATTAAAATAGCCGTGAGTGGCATCGAGGTGATTGGTGCGTACTGATAATTCATTGGCAAAGACGCGGTAGCGGACAACGATGGTTGAAGCGTCTCCAGTTTGAACCTGCCAGTGATTTTTACTCCGTTTATCCCAGGGTAAGGGCTGATGCTGGTTTCCAGTCTCAACCCGGAAATCCTGGAGGTGTTTGGCATACTCCCGGACTAGATAAGAACCCGGAGTCCAGACGGGCATTTTTAAATCTAGCAGCGATTCCGACCAACCATTCACCTGTAGCGTCACCTCAAACAGATGAGATTGAGGTTGAGGCATCGCGACGTGATAATGGAAGGTGGGTTTAGTCGAAAGGGGTTTATTGGGGCGAAGGGTGGTTGCTTCAGTCATTATTTTTGTAATTTGTCGTCATTCGTCAGGGAACGGGGAACTCTTAACAGGGAACAGGAAGCGTTTTGAGTAAACTCCTCCATCTTCCCTATCTTCCTCATCCTCCCCATCTTCCCTATCTTGCCCATGCTTATCCTAAAGCCGTCCAGCTAGATGGGTTAGTTGTTTGAGATTAATCAAACAAAGCTTTTGGTCTTGGGGGTCAACATCAGTCCAACCCTTACTTTCCAGCTTTTTCATGATTTTGGCTGTATCTTCCACACTGATATCTGTAACCTCAGCTAAGTCTTTATAGGGAATGTTATAGATTTCGGTTCCCTTTTCCCCCACTTGACCATAATTCTCTGCTAAGTTGACTAAGGTATTGGCTAATTTAATCGCCGCAGGTTGATGGCGTCGTTGAAAGCGAACATTAGTCTGACGCAGCCGTCTGACCATCAGTTGTAGCATCCGGTGGTGTAACTGGGGATCTTTGAACAGGGTTTGAATGAAGCGCTGGGCGGAGACGCTGAGTAATTTGACCGATGAAAGGGCGACAACATCTGTAGAACGGGGAGATTCATCCAAGATTGCCATCTCGCCAAAAAAATCTCCCCGACCCAAAATTGCCAACGTCACGGCTTTGTCCCCATACAGGCGTCGAACTTTGACCCAACCGGACATGATAAAGTAAACGGCATTGCCCCAGGCATCTTCCATTAAAACGGCTCGCCCTGTGGGATACTCATGTTCGACTCCAACTGACAATAGCCATTCTAGTGTCTCGGGGTTCGCCGTATTAAATAGAGGGAAAAGCTCACTAAAAGCTTTGGTGTGCATGAAAGGTTTATTAAAGTTGGATCATCTAAGATTCCATTACACCACACCAGAACAACAGTCCCCAACATAAGTTAGTGGTCTGTGAGCCGGGGTGCAGGAGTGCAGAGGGGTAGGGGTGTAGGAGGGGTTAACCGTAAGTTAATTGACCAACCAACAGTGTTTTTATTATCGCAGGGAAACCACGCGATCGCTCTTTTCTAAGGTTGGATATATCCGCAGTACTTCCTCCCTTGCCCAGCGATCAGCGGCTAGAATATCTTCTAGTCCAGGATCAGGACAGTTATCATGGCTGTGGCGATCGCAGGCTTGCTCAATACACTTGGCAATGTCTAAATATTGGATTTTCTCCTCTAAAAACAGTGCCACGGCTTGCTCATTGGCGGCGTTTAATACAGCTGGCATTGAACCCCCAGCCCGCCCTGCGGCGTAGGCTAATTGCATACAGGGATATTTATCATGGTCAGGTTCTTTAAATGTCAATGTCCCCGCTTTGACTAAATCCAAGGGTTCCCAGTCCGTATAGATCCGATGGGGCCAGGATAAGGCATAGAGTAGGGGTAAGCGCATATCGGGCCAGCCTAACTGGGCTAAGACGGAGGTATCTTGTAATTCGATTAAGGAGTGAATAATGCTCTGGGGATGGATGACAATATCAATATCGTCATAGTCCATACCGAAGAGGAAGTGTGCCTCAATCACCTCTAGCCCCTTATTCATCAAGGTAGCGGAATCGACGGTAATTTTGCGCCCCATCGACCAGTTGGGATGTTTAATCGCATCAGCAACCGTTACCTCCCCTAACTTATCGACTGACCAATCCCGGAACGCGCCCCCAGATGCGGTGAGGATAATTCGCCGTAATCCGCCCTCTGGGACTCCCTGAAGGCATTGGAAAATGGCAGAATGTTCCGAGTCAGCCGGAAGCAGTTTAACGCCGTGTTTGGCAATCAGGGGATTGACAACGGGTCCCCCGGCGATTAGGGTTTCCTTGTTGGCTAGGGCAATATCTTTTCCGGCTTCAATTGCCGCAATGGTGGGCAGCAATCCCGCACAACCGACAATCCCAGTGACTACCGCTTCAGCATCACCATAACGGGCAACCTCCACCACACCTGCTTCTCCCGCCACCAGAATCGGTTTGGGATCAAGATCTGCGATCGCGGATTTTAGGTCAGGTAATTTTTCCGCATCACATAAGGCTACAATTTCCGGTTGAAACTGCCGAATCTGGGCAGCTAACAGTTCCACATTGCTACGTGCTGCCAATCCCACCAACCGGAATTGGTCTGGATGGTGAGTTAATATCTCTAAGGTTTGCGTGCCAATCGATCCAGTGGAGCCGAGGAGAGTAATTGATTTCACAACAGTTTCTTAAGAATTCGCCGCTCTTTAATTACTATAGGATTATTTGGCACATCGTTCATCAGCCTGGAACTAAAGTTCCGGCTAAAAGCTTAAACCCGTTAAAACGGGTTCAAAGACTTACTCAGTCAGTTGTAGGTTGGGTTGAGGAACGAAACCCAACACC
>NZ_JAVJQP010000165.1:0-2366 GCF_040218875.1 Coleofasciculus sp. D1-CHI-01 | reverse complement strand
TCGCACATTATCCTCCACTGGCTCAACTAACTTTTTCACCTTTTCATAAAGCTGGCGCATCTGGTCTAAACTCAAAAAACATTCAAACACAGAAAATTGAACTCGTCGCCCATATCCTTCTAGAAAATTGGACAACTTCGTTCGCCTTTTATCATTGGGAATAAGCTGTAATGCATTTAAATTGGGTATTAGTAGCGAGCAAGATGCAAAGCCTGCGGCATGGCTTCGCTAAACGCACTACAAGGATTGTGCCATTATTGATATTAAGGTTTAAATGCCAAACAGCTTATCATACACGACAACTACTAACATTTTACTAATAAAGGGAAACAGGGAATAGGGATTAGGGATCAGAATTTAAACCTTAATGTCAACAACTGCAAAACCGTACATAACTATATCTGACTATCTTGTTATTAAAACTTTACAATACATTCCCACCCACCTACCCGCTACCCCCTCACTGTTTGCTTTAACCTTTATCGTTGAGTGCAGCTTGGTATTATGATTAATGCGGTAATCGCGCTCTTGCTGATGGAAGGCTGATGGCAAAACTCTACTATCGAGGCATGGCAGAAGAAAACGGTAAACCCAAAGTGGGACGTAGCGCTCGGTTATTGGGAGTCAGACCGGGCATTGATATTGATGTTGAACAAATGCCTAGAGATTGGTTAGATGAACAGGGATTCCTGCGACCAGAAACAGAACGCAATCCTTTGTTGGGTGAGTCTGTAGCTGTAGCCATCAGAAATACCAAAGGAATGTCTGTCTCGCTTTCAATTGAAGGTTTGCCAGCATTCCGCAAACCGACAATGTTTGGAGGAACGGGAAAAGACCCCCTTTGGCAAATTGATGATTGCCAAATTACTGGAGCGCTTGAAGCTGTCCAAGATAGCGCCACCCACGTTAGCATTCTGCCAAAGGCTACAATGCTGTTGGAGAAGTACGAAGCAGCACTGGCAAGCACCCAACATGATTGGCAAAAAGTTTAAACGAGAGCAGGAGAATAGCAATGGCATGGATATTTAGCTTATCGGCTGAATGTGGGGCGCAACAAGCTGTCGCCGAGGAATTTTCCCACCATTTTGACCAAGTTTCCTGGGTTCTCTCCAATGGTAGCCAGTCTCAATGTCGTGTGGGAATTTTTCAAGATATCGAAGAGAATTGGTGGTGTCGAGTTTCTCCAAGTCATGTCAGTGAGGTTGGCATTGATACACCAGAAAGTGCTTATCTGATGACAGAACTTGGTATTCTGCTGTATCAGCGTTTACAGTCGGCTCCAGGGTTTCGCTATGCCTTGGTGGGTGTGGAAGTGGATGAGTTTAGAACTTACACTGAACTGCTGGAATCTTCTTCTACTTCGGCTTTTCCGGGACTGGTTTTGGCTCAAATGATGGGGGAAGCGATGGAATTGTCTCCCGATTTTCGACCGTTCAGTCCGGGATATGTCTGGAAACCCTATGAAGGTGAAATTTATAAGCCGCTGATGGCATCGTCAGAGTTGAAGAACAAATTGAACGCATTGTTGATGGTGGGGTGAACACAGTGGGTTCGTAGTGGGGGATGCGAGTCCCTGATTTTATAGGTTTAGGACTTACGCTTTCTTGATGGCACAGGCGCTACCTGTAGGGGCACAGCAATGCCGTGCCCCTACCATAAATGGCGTTTCCAACTAATCCGATTTAACCCAATCGGTAGGGTAGGATTTAGAAATCCAACTGTATCGGAAGCAAATCAGAGTTTCCAACTAATCCGATTTAACCCAATCGGTAGGGGATTTGCTAGTTTAATGCAAATTAGTTATCAGTTGTATTGTTTCCAACTAATCCGATTTAACCCAATCGGTAGGGCTGAAAATCTGCCGTGTGTAGGGACTTTCGTAGGAACGATCGTTTCCAACTAATCCGATTTAACCCAATCGGTAGGGTGCAGATTTTCGATATTACAACTGTAAAGGAGAAGGTTTCCAACTAATCCGATTTAACCCAATCGGTAGGGTCTTCAGTTAATACTAATTTAGTTAAGCTGAAGATATACGTTTCCAACTAATCCGATTTAACCCAATCGGTAGGGGGCCTCCCATAATGTCACTTTCCTGGATATAGAGTTTCCAACTAATCCGATTTAACCCAATCGGTAGGGTGGATGATAAAGAACGCCCTCCTGCGGTTAAACTATTGTTTCCAACTAATCCGATTTAACCCAATCGGTAGGGAGTTCGTCTAGCAGCCCTTGCCCAGTAAGGGTTTCAGCCGCCGAATCGACACACCTCTAGAAAGTCTAACATATCCTCCCAAAAATTGACTCCAACACATACCTCAAACCCTTACCCTGTAAGCCATCGACACACCTCAACGAAAAATATA
>NZ_JAVJQP010000162.1:0-14971 GCF_040218875.1 Coleofasciculus sp. D1-CHI-01 | reverse complement strand
AAAGGCTCATACACCCTGGATTAACCGTAGAATAAGGCTTTCAACACTCTGTCAAAATTCAGTGTCGGTCAAAAATGCTCGAAACCTACTCCAGGTAAAGGTTTCGACGACTCAGATAGCAAAACTTGTGAGAAATGCGGGGGGTTGTAATACTTACTTAGTAAGCTTTAGCTTACTTGAACTTTGAGCAGGGAATTTATTTCCTGATGCCCAAGTTTACTACCATTCCGCTTAAGGAGCGTGACATTCGATTTAAGCTAAATGACATCAGTAAGTATAACGTTGTGAGTATATCAAATCAATCTTGGTTGACTCTTCTACAACAACATCGTATCATTGCCGTGATTCGGACGTCTGACCAATCCTTAGGACGTAAAATGGCGCAGGCGGTAGCCGCCGGGGGAATAAAGTTAATTGAGATTACCTGGAATACAGATTCTGCTGCTGATTTAATTCGTCATCTGCGCCAAGCGTTACCCGACTGTATAATTGGTACAGGGACATTACTGAACTTGGAACAAGTACACCAAGCAATCGAGGCGGGGGCTGAATTTCTGTTTACCCCTCATACCAATATCACTCTAATTAATACGGCTGTTAATGCGGGAGTTCCTATTGTTCCTGGCGCACTTTCTCCCAGTGAAATTGTAACGGCTTGGGATGCGGGGGCAAGTTGCGTTAAGGTGTTTCCGATTCAGGCGGTGGGCGGTGTTAGTTATATTAAAGCCTTACAAGGACCTCTGGGTCACATTCCCCTGATTCCTACAGGCGGCGTAACACTCGCCAATGCTAAAGACTTTATCACAGCCAGTGCGATCGCGGTCGGGTTGGCGGGAGACTTGTTCCCCAAAGCCCTCATCGCCTCTGGGGATTGGCAAGAAATTACCCAACGGGCGAAAAAACTTCGATCCCAATTCAGCGGTGATCCATAAAATAGAAGTAAGAGGATCATGCTGTCATCTCCCAAGTTTCCATGAAAAGCATCAAATTTGCCCCTTGGGTGCGCCGTTTTGGAACGTTCCTAGCCGGTGTCGCCTTAGCTACAACTATGTTTGGGTTTGAGACACCTGTCGCCCATCCCACACCCCACACTGAACAGATTGCCAGCAAAATGGCGGCGCTGCAAAATACGAATCAGCGCTGGATTGAAATTAATCTCAGCAATCAACGGTTAATTGCTTGGGAAGGAGGGGAACAAGTCTATGCGGTGATTGTCTCCACCGGGAAACAGGCTACACCTACCCGTACAGGTGTCTTTAACATTCAAACCAAGCTGCGCCGCGATCGCATGCGGGGTCCAGGTTATGATGTTTCTAATGTGCCGTATACTATGTATTACCAAGGTGGCTATGCGATTCATGGGGCGTATTGGCACAATAACTTTGGCACTCGTATGAGTCATGGTTGTGTGAATGTAGCAGTTGATCACGCCGAGTGGTTATATAATTGGGCATCTGTGGGAACGCCAGTGGTGATTCATCAGTGATAAGCGGTTCGGCATTTAAACCTTACTGTCAATAATGGCTCTCATCCTTGTATGTAGTGCGAGCATCTTGCTCGCTACTAAGCATCTTGCTCGCTACTAAGCATCTTGCTCGCTACTAAGCATCTTGCTCGCTACTAACACCAAATTTAAATGCATGACAGCTTATCATGTCTAGTTGAATACTTACCCTATTGGTGAAGACAAGGCAGAAGGCAAGAAATAATAATAGTGAAACCCCCCAGATAATCAGGGCGGGTTTTGAATAAAAATTATCATCAATAGCGAAACGTAATTTCCTAAACCCGCCCCTACAAATTCACGCGCCATGCCCTCGAAGCAAGTGAAGAATCGCAACTTCCCTCATCAACAATCAACACGTTATTTTCGATTTCCGCCCTCACCTCAGCACTCACTTGACCCTCACTATTGAGACAATTGACGAGAAACTGATTTGCCTGATAATATTGCTGTAGCCGTTGCCATTGGTCTTGACTAAACTGCCAATCTTGCCCAATAGCGCGATACTCAATAATAATAGCACGAAATTGTTGCAGCCAAGCTTCACCGTTGACTTGCCACCAAGCTTGTAACCCTTCTTTTCCTTGGGCGGGATCAGGAAGCTGAGCTTTAATTTGCTGGAGAGACTGCTGGAATGCTTTGTCCAACTCAAAGGTTCGCTCAAAATCTAAGGCAAATTCTAGGTTGAGAATCTGTTTAACAGTAGGCTTCTTAATTAATATCTCAGTTAAATCCAATGCCCGCGCTAGGGTTAAATCTAAGGCTAAATCGTCGGGTAATTCCTGGGCTAGCTTGGCATCAATAGACACTGCTAAGTTTAAATCCCGATCCTGAAATAATGTCCAGTAAAAGGCTCGTAATGCAGCAGGTTGGCAATCCAATTTTAGCTGATTTACTTTCTGATCAATGGTGTCAATAAAAGCCTTCATTTGCCGATCATCCTTGACTAACTTATCAATTTCCTGCTTGATTAGCCGGAGTAATAGATCCGCCGTGGGTAACAGACTCACGGTAAGCAAAAAGACTTCCTTCCATTGGGGATCAGTGATATGAGTAGCTAACTGTTGTAGTGCCTCTGTGGTTTGAGTTGCGACAATTTTTCGGGCGGTTAGATATTCCTGAAACGTGAGATGAGAAAAGGAATAAATATCTCGCGCCCGTTCCACGAGTAATCCATGCTGTAACTCAATGGCTTTGAGAACGCCTTCACTGGTTAACCACAGGGTTTCTAAATCCTGACTCCCATTGGGTAAGTTCTGGAGATAGTCGGAAATAATCGGCAGAACTTCACTTTTTTCAAAAAAGTAGTTCCCCTGTTCAAACATCGTCGCCGCGATTTGACTTAGGAGTTTTATCTTATCAGAAAGCTGTAAGTTGCGATAGGTTTGATCCCGTTGAATTCCTCTGGCTTTATCCCAGCGCACTAACAAAATATCTAATCCCGCCTGATAGAGTTTGGCGCGTTTGCTGGGAAAGGTTGCCCGTTCCTGAAATACGGAACAGACTAAACTAAGTAAAATTGGGGTGACGACGAGTTCTCGAATCGGTTGGTTTTCGGGACGGTGTAATTGTTCCAGAAATTGAGAGGCTTTGGCTAAGCCGACTGGCTGATAATTTTTGTTGGTGGCGGTAAACCATTTTTTTGCAAAGGTTTCAATTTGATGGGCGTCAAAATCGGCTAACTCGACATAGGTAAACCCGCGAAAGTGGTACTGTTGGGCGGCGATGCGACTGGTAATAATAATTTGATTTTGGTAATACTCATCCGCAAAGAATTGAATCTGTTGCAGGAGTTCCGGGGTATCGGCTTTGGAGACTTCATCTAAACCATCGAGTAATACCAGGACTTTCCCATGTTGAAGTAAGGGTTCTATCTGTTCTTGAGAAATGCCAAAAGTTTTCCACTTCGTACTCAGATAATTGAGTAGACTGAAATTACCAGTAGTTCGGGCTTGTTTGGTAAATTGTCTCAGGGAGATGAAGACGGGAATACAGTCTGGTTGAAATTGACCTGCGTTGCATTGAAGGGCAAGATATTGTAAGAACGTGGTTTTGCCTGCACCCGGTTTACCGAGAAGGGTGAGTTTAGAATGCATCATCACCGCCTCCATTCCGGGAATGGCGGGTTGATTCAGTTGAGTTAAGCGAACGCGATCGCATCCTTTAGGCTGAGAACCCTGTAAGTCAGACACCTCAAGCCATCGCTGATGGGTGAGGTGGGGTAAGATTTTGACGTGGGTATAGAGGTGATCCAGGAGTAGAGGCTGGGTGACATCAAAGGAGGATTGCAGGATACCCGCTTGAACCTGGATGTGATCCTGAAGTTGCGATCGCATCAATTGCACCCAAGCGTCAATTTGGCTGGGCGTATTGCTTTCTGGGGTTGGGGTTGAGGGTACAGAGGTTGGCGGAAAATCGGCTATATCTTGCCAATCGAGATCTAATTGAAAACAGATGTCAATAAAATAGGCTCGATCAATCGGTTTTCCGCGAAAAAACTTCCAAACCGAGTGGCGGGTTTCCAAGCCCACCTGGGCGGCGAGGTATTCTTGTGTCCATCCCTTGCGTTCAAAGGCTTGTTTTGCCTGGGCGATACCGATGGTGGATGCTTTTAGCGATCGCTTAGCCATTGCTGCTGTTACCTACTACTGACAACTGGGGGATTTTTTCTCAGTATTCCCGTTCCTGTTGTCTGTGTATCGCCTCAGCCAACCCTCACCCCTCACCCCATCTCCCCCTCACCCCATCTTCCCCTATCGACAAACCGATACGGCAAGTGCTATTAAGGACATGCAGCCGCCTTGTCGGATACTTGGTTCATGGTTAACAGTTTTGGCAGGTTGAGAAAAGCTAGTCTGACGTTTGAACAACTCAAGGGTTGTTTATTAAGAAAGTCTAAAAATCAGGAGGCTTAAGTCTAGCGCAATCTTAAAAAATTCATTGATTTATTGGTTTACAAATCTCCCATTCGAGATAGTATAGTAAGTGTGACGGTAGGAAAAAGTATTTCTTAGATTCCTAGGACTACCCTAGACATGAATCCTTGATCTATACTGCATTTGGAGGAACTGTCTGCTTGTTGATCATCGGGTTAATCATCCTAGGGAATTAGGAGGATCAGATGTGAGTATTCCTATTAGGAGATTTGTCGCTTTTCCCGCCCACTTTATACTGGGAGTCGATACTATTGCCAGCGATGAAACGGTAATCAGAACAGACGATAGGTTAGGACAAAGGACAGGAAAAAAGGACAGGAAAAAAGGACAGGAAAATATGCCTTGGACTTCGCTTAAGACCACAGATTATAAACAACCGGAGATAGGACTTATCTCGGTAACGACTTAAGGAGAAACTCAGTCGCTTTAGCGGGGAAACCTGCCTGATTTCTACACGAGCGAGCAATAACAAGAACAAGCTCAATAGTGGGTGTGAGGACTGTAATCAATACGCATGACGAGACTTACTGCAACCAACATGATCAAAGTCACAAACCATCAGGAACTCGAAGAATTAATTCAACGGGTTAAGAACGCTCAAACCCAATACGCTGGTTACACGCAAGAGCAGGTCGATGCCATCTTTAAAAAAGCGGCACTGGCTGCCAATGCTGCCCGTATTCCTCTGGCAAAATTAGCCGTTAGGGAAACGGCAATGGGAGTGGTTGAGGACAAGGTGATTAAAAACCACTTTGCCTCGGAAATGATCTACAACAAGTACAAAAAAGACAAAACCTGTGGTGTTGTCGAAGAGGATAAGTCTTTCGGCTTCCAGAAAATTGCTGAACCCGTTGGTGTTTTAGCCGGGATCGTCCCCACCACCAACCCCACCTCAACGGCGATTTTTAAGGCACTGATTGCCCTGAAAACGCGCAATGGGATTATCTTTTCCCCCCATCCTCGTGCCAAACAATGCACCCTGGAAGCGGCAAAAGTGGTGTTAGAGGCGGCGGTAGCGGCTGGCGCACCCGAGCATATTATTGGCTGGATTGATGAACCCACGGTTCCCCTGTCCCAAGCCTTAATGCAGCACCCCGATGTGAAGCTGATTCTGGCAACCGGGGGTCCAGGAATGGTGAAAGCCGCCTATTCTTCGGGTCATCCGTCTCTCGGTGTTGGTGCAGGAAATACGCCAGCAGTGATTGACTCCAGCGCTCACATTAAAATGGCGGTTTCTTCAATTATCATCAGTAAAACCTTTGACAATGGCATGATCTGCGCCAGTGAGCAGTCGGTGATTGTCTTAGATAATGTTTACGAGGAGGTGCGCCAAGAATTTATCAATCGCGGCGCTTACTTCCTGAAGCCAGACGAACGGGAAAAACTGGGGAGTAAAATTATTGTCAATGGGCGCTTAAATGCCGAAATTGTCGGTCAACCTGTTGAGACGTTAGCCGAATTAGGCGGATTTTCCTTACCGGAACAAACCCGGGTGATTATTGGCGAAGTGGAAAGGATTGGCACAGACGAACCCTTTTCCTTCGAGAAACTCTCCCCCGTTCTGGCAATGTATCGGGCTAAAGACTTTGAGGATGCGGTAGACAAAGCCGGACAATTGGTTGAATTTGGCGGACGTGGACATACGGCGGTGCTGTACACCAATCCAGCCAATACTGACCATATTAAACGGTTTGAAGACCAAGTTGAGGCGTCTCGCGTCTTGATTAATACCCCCTCCTCCCAAGGTGCGATCGGGGATATTTACAACTTCCGCCTTGATCCCTCGTTGACGCTGGGTTGTGGTACTTGGGGAGGGAACTCCATCAGTGAAAATGTGGGACCCGAACACCTGCTGAACATAAAAACGATCGCGGAACGGCGGGAAAATATGTTGTGGTTCCGGATACCACCCAAGGTGTACTTTAAGTATGGGTCTCTGCCCATCGCCCTGCGGGAGTTAGCCGGGAAAGAACGGGCATTTATCGTCACCGACAAACCCATTTACGATCTAGGGATGACGGCTAGCGTCGAAGATGTCTTGGCTGAAATTGGTCTCAAATACGATATCTTCTATGACGTAGAGCCAGACCCCTCATTAGACACCGTACAGCGGGGATTAACGTTGATGAACACCTTCAAGCCCGATGTGATTATCGCCTTGGGTGGGGGTTCGCCCATGGATGCTGCCAAAATTATGTGGCTGATGTATGAGCATCCAGAGATTGAATTTGAGGGGTTAGCGATGCGGTTCATGGATATCCGCAAACGGGTGTATGAACTGCCCCCCTTGGGTGAGAAAGCGATGATGGTAGCCATTCCCACAACATCGGGAACGGGTTCAGAAGTCACACCGTTTGCGGTAGTAACCGATCGCCGCAATGATATCAAGTATCCCTTGGCGGACTATGCCTTGACGCCCAACATGGCGATTGTAGACCCCGAATTAGTCCTGAATATGCCCAAGAGTCTCACGGCGTTCGGGGGTGTCGATGCCTTGACTCACGCTTTAGAAGCTTATGTCTCGGTGTTAGCTAGTGAATATACCAATGGGTTGGCACTAGAGGCAATTCGCCTAATCTTTAAATACCTGCCTTCAGCCTACAAAAATGGGGGCAATGATCCCAAGGCGCGGGAGAAAATGCACTATGCCGCCACGATGGCAGGAATGGCATTTGCCAATAGTTTCCTGGGAATTTGTCACTCCATGGCACACCAATTAGGGGCAATTTTCCATGTTCCCCACGGGTTAGCGAATGCCATGTTAATTTCCCATGTTATTCGCTACAACGCCACGGATGCGCCCTTTAAGCAGGCGACATTCTCCCAGTACAAGTATCCTAATGCAAAATGGCGCTATTCTCGGATTGCCGATTACCTGCACTTGGGTGGTGACACTGAACAGGAGAAAATCAATCGGCTGGTTGGGGCGATTGAGGAACTCAAGCGTCAGGTGGGTGTTCCCGCCGCGCTGAAGGATGTGATTAAGGAAAGTGAAGCGGAATTCTTCGCCAAACTTGATGAAGTGGCGGATCAGGCATTTGATGATCAGTGTACTGGCGCGAATCCCCGCTACCCCTTGATTGAAGATCTTAAGGAAATCCTGACCAAAGCCTATCACGGCGACTTGGGCGAGGTTCCTGATGTCGAAACCGTCAACGGCAATGGTGCGATCGGTGATACCAATATCAAAGCCGATACCCAACCTGCCGTTCCGGCGATGTAGTCCTTGACTGGGGTAGGTTGGTTATTTGTCTTATATCTTATGAACGATAACTCGAAACCAGCCTACCCTAGTCCAAATAATTAACAAGTAAAGAGGAGTGAAGATTATGTCATCAGCCAGCGCCCAAAAGGCTGTCTCGGAAAAAACTAAAGCGAAGAAGAAAGAACATCCCAGTGGTGACAAACGCTTTAAAGTGTTAGACATCACTATGAAACGGGCGCAGAATCGTCCAGATGCTTTAATTGAAGTTCTCCATAAGGCACAGGAAGCCTTTGGTTACTTAGAAGAAGATGTCCTCATCTACGTTGCACGCGGACTCAAACTTCCCCTCAGTCGAGTCTATGGTGTAGCAACGTTTTATCATTTATTTTCCCTTAAACCCAGTGGGGCGCATACTTGCGTCGTTTGCTTAGGAACAGCCTGTTATGTCAAAGGGGCGGGGGTGCTGCTGGATAAGCTAGCTGAAGAAGCCCATGTTCAGCAAGGCGAGACAACCGCTGATGGCAAGATGTCTCTAGTCACCGCCCGTTGTATCGGGGCTTGTGGGTTAGCACCCGCTGCTGTTTTTGATGGCAAAGTGATGGGGAAACAAACCCCAGAATCAATCATGGACAATGTCAAAGAATGGCTGGAATAGTCTGATGTCATTGGATTGATGCATAAGGGGAAAAACTCAGGATTTATTATTAAGGAATAACCCTATGGAACTAGCTGAACTTCTGGAAATTGCCGAAAAAGAACAGGCGAGTCGGAAACCGATTCGGGTTCATTGTTGTACAGCAGCGGGCTGTGCCTCCTCAAACTCTGAGCAAGTGAAAAAGAGTTTAGATGAGGCGCTAAAAGCGACGGATTTACACAATACCGTGGAAGTCTGTAGCGTGGGTTGCATGAAGTTTTGTGGTCGAGGTCCCTTGGTGGAAATTGAGTCGAAGGGACTTCTGTATGAACAGGTGACACCTGAACAGGCTCCCGCAATTGTGGCGGCGATGAATGGGGGAAGTCAGGATGACTCGGATGGCTTGATTCCCCTCGATCCTCAGCATCCCTTTTTTACGTTACAACAGCCAATTGTGCTGGAAAACAGTGGCAAAATTAATCCAGAACGGATTGAAGAATATATTGCCGTTGGTGGGTATCAAAACCTGTATAAAGTTCTCCACGACATGACCCCCGAAGAGGTGGTGGATGAAATTACTCAAAGTGGATTACGGGGACGCGGCGGCGGTGGTTATCCCACGGGATTGAAGTGGGCAACTGTAGCGAAGATGCCTGGGGATCAGAAGTATGTGATCTGTAATGCAGATGAGGGAGATCCCGGTGCATTTATGGATCGATCGGTCTTAGAAAGTGACCCCCATCGGATTATTGAAGGGATGGCGATCGCCGGGTATGCGGTTGGTGCGAATCACGGCTATATTTACGTCCGGGCGGAATATCCGTTGGCGATTAAACACCTGCAAAAAGCGATTACCCAAGCCAAGAAATATGGGTTGATGGGATCTCAGATCTTTGATTCTCCCTTTGACTTTAAAATTGACATCCGCGTTGGTGCGGGTGCCTTTGTCTGTGGTGAAGAAACTGCCCTAATTGCTTCCGTTGAAGGGGGACGAGGAATGCCGCGTCCTCGCCCTCCCTACCCCGCCCAGTCGGGATTGTGGGGATGTCCGACGCTGATTAATAATGTGGAAACCTTTGCCAATATTTCCGCGATCATCCGCGAAGGGGCAGATTGGTATGCCAGTATCGGTACGGAAAAGAGCAAAGGAACCAAAGTATTTGCCCTGACGGGTAAAGTCCGCAACACGGGCTTAATTGAAGTGCCAATGGGGATCAGCCTGCGTCAAATTGTGGAAGAGATGGGCGGCGGTACGCCTTTGGGGGAAGTGAAAGCGGTGCAAACTGGAGGTCCTTCTGGGGGATGTGTACCTGCCAACTTATTTGACACCCCAGTTGAATACGATTCCCTAATTAAATTAGGCACAATGATGGGGTCTGGTGGCATGATTGTCATGGACACGGAAACCAGCATGGTTGATGTGGCGCAATTCTACATGGAATTTTGTCGCGGTGAGTCCTGTGGTAAATGCATTCCCTGTCGGGCTGGTACCATGCAAATGTATCAGATGTTGACCAAGATCCTCAATGGACAAGCAACAATGGCGGATCTGGAAAAATTAGAACAACTCTGTGGTATGGTCAAAGCCACGAGCTTATGTGGTTTAGGTCAAACCGCACCGAATCCGGTGATGAGTACGCTGCGTTATTTCCGGGATGAATATCTGACCCTGTTGCAAGATAGCCCGAATGGAAAGGTGGCGGTGAAGTCATAAGCCTTTCCGGGAAGATCATGAAGGGTCAATTGTAGGCGCAATTGTAGGCGCAATTGTAGGGGCGGGTTTAGCCACTCAATTCAAATATTCACCGATAAAGGAACAACAAAACCCGCCCAGCCTCACCCATAAATGAACAACAAAACCCGTAAGTTTGTTGGCGAATGACAAAAGACAAACGATAAAGGACGAAATACGATATGTCAGTAAAAACATTGACGATTGATGGTGTTGATATCGCCGTTGAAGAAGGAACGACGATTCTCAAAGCGGCAGAAGAAGCAGGTGTCCATATTCCGACGTTATGTCACCTGGAAGGTGTTTCTGATGTTGGCGCTTGTCGATTGTGTTTAGTGGAAATTGCTGGGCTTAATAAGCTGTTACCCGCTTGTGTTACTCAGGTAGCAGAAGGGATGAAGATTTCCACTCACAGCGAACAACTGCAAGAGTATCGCCGTATGATTGTGGAGATGCTGTTTGCAGAAGGCAATCATGTCTGTGCCGTTTGTGTGGCAAATGGTCATTGTGAACTGCAAGATGTGGCGATTGAAGTGGGAATGGATCACTCTCGTTTCCCCTACCGCTTCCCGAATCGGGAGATTGATGTCTCCCACGATCGCTTCGGCATTGATCACAACCGTTGCATTATGTGTACCCGTTGTGTGCGGGTTTGTGATGAAATTGAAGGCGCCCATGTTTGGGATGTCGCTAATCGCGGTGCTGCTTCTCGTGTGATTACAGGGTTGGATCAGCCTTGGTCTGAGGTGGAGGCTTGTACCTCTTGCGGAAAATGTGTGGATGCTTGTCCTACGGGTTCGATTTTCCGGAAAGGGTCTACCGTTGCAGAAATGGAACGCGATAAAACTAAATTGGAGTTTCTGGTTACTGCACGCGAAGACAAGCAATGGACGCGGTGATGGGAATTAGGGAGATAGGGGAGATGAGGGAGATAGGGAAGATGGGGGAGATAGCTCAAAACTCTACCTTACCTATTCCCTATTCCCTATTCCCTATTCCCTGACAAAGGACAAATGACAAAGGACAAATGACCACTATTTAATCATCACATCATTAATTGAGGGAAACATCAATCATGGCAAAGATAAAATTAGCAACAGTATGGTTGGCAGGTTGTTCAGGCTGTCATATGTCGTTTCTGGATCTGGATGAATGGCTGCTTGAACTGGCTAAACACGTCGATGTCGTGTATAGTCCAGTCGGTTCTGACCTGAAAGACTATCCCGAAAATGTTGATGTTTGTTTAGTCGAAGGAGCGATCGCCAATGAAGAAAATTTAGAGTTAATTCGTAAGGTCAGAGAACGGACAAAGTTATTGATTTCCTTTGGGGATTGTGCTGTAACGGCGAATGTTCCCGCTATGCGAAATATGTTGGGAGGAACTGAACCTGTTCTCAAGCGTTGTTATTTGGAATTGGGGGATGCGAATAATCAGTTACCCAATTTTCCGGGAATTGTACCGGAATTATTAGATCGGGTACGCCCTGTACATGAAGTGGTTCAGGTCGATTTATTTATGCCGGGATGTCCTCCTTCAGCCGATCGCATTCAAGCTACCGTTGAACCATTACTGCGGGGTGAACAACCTGTGATGGAAGGACGCTCAATGATTAAGTTTGGATAGTCATTGGTCATTGGTCATTGGTCATTAACGGCTTGGGTTCATTCTGTAGGGGCGACCCGCACTCCACCCGTGTCAAAAGCTCAACCCCTCTCCCCCAGCCCCTCTCCCAACCCCCCTCGTTCCCCCCTACCCCCCTACCCCCCTCCTTCCCCCCTACAAGAGGGGGGATGACAGAGGATACTTCGTTTTTGTTGCACGAGGGATGACTAAGGATGCGGGAGCTTTTATGGCAGGGGAGAGGGGAGCAAGAGAGTCTGGTTCCCCTACAGCAGAAAAAGGACAAAGGATAAAGGATAAAGGATAAAGGACAAAGGACAAAGAATAAAGGACAAAAAAGTTATGGCTAAAACAGTTGTTATTGATCCGGTTACTCGTATTGAAGGACACGCGAAAATTTCTATTTTTCTAGATGACGCCGGGGAAGTAGAAGACGCCCGATTTCATGTGGTGGAATTCCGGGGCTTTGAAAAGTTCTGTGAAGGACGCCCGATGTGGGAAATGGCGGGAATTACTGCCCGAATTTGTGGGATTTGTCCGGTGAGTCATTTACTGGCGTCGGCGAAAACTGGGGATAAAATCCAAGCGGTGAAGGTGCCGCCTGCGGGTGAGAAATTGCGGCGGATGATGAATTTGGGACAAATTACCCAGTCTCACGCGCTGTCGTTTTTCCATTTGAGTAGTCCTGACTTTTTACTGGGTTGGGATAGTGATCCGGCGACTCGGAATGTGTTTGGTTTAATTGCGGCTGATCCAGATTTAGCCCGCAGTGGGATTCGCTTACGTCAGTTTGGTCAGACGGTGATCGAACTGTTGGGGGCGAAGAAAATACACCCGTCTTGGGCGGTTCCTGGCGGCGTGCGATCGCCTTTATCGGAAGAAGGGCGGACATGGATACGCGATCGCTTACCGGAATCCCGTGCGACTCTCGATACCGCCTTGGGGCTGTTTAAGCAGTTATTGGATAAGTTTTCTACAGAGGTAGAAACCTTTGGTTTGTTCCCCTCCCTGTTTATGGGGTTAGTCGGTAAAGATGGAGTCTGGGAACATTATGATGGTCATCTTCGCTTTAAAGATAGTGAAGGGAATATGGTAGCGGATGGACTCAGTGAGGATGATTATCAGGAGTTTTTAGGGGAAGCCGTTGAACCTTGGTCTTATTTGAAATTCCCCTACTATAAACCCTTAGGCTACCCCGATGGGATTTATCGGGTGGGTCCATTAGCCCGACTGAATGTTTGCGATCGCATGGGTACGGAAGCGGCGGATCGGGAGTTACAAGAATTTCGCGATCGCGCAGGCGGTGTAGCAACCTCGTCGTTCTTCTATCACTATGCCCGCTTAGTGGAAATTCTGGCAGCATTAGAACGGATTGAGCAATTAGTCAATGACCCAGATATTGTCTCTCCCCGCACTCGTGCTGAAGCCGGAATTAACAGTTTAGAAGGAATTGGTGTCAGTGAAGCCCCACGAGGCACATTATTCCACCACTATAATGTGGATGAAAACGGGATTATCCAGAAAGTCAACATGATTATTGCCACGGGTCAAAATAACTTGGCGATGAATAAAACCGTGGCACAAATTGCCAAACATTACATCCACGGAAATGAAATTCCTGAAGGGTTATTAAACCGAGTTGAAGCCGGAATTCGCGCTTTTGACCCCTGTTTAAGTTGTTCGACTCATGCGTTTGGTCAAATGCCCTTGCATATCCAATTAGTCGGTTCATCCGGGGATGTTGTCGATGAAGTCTGGCGTCAGTAATCTCGCTAGTTTCTAGAGATAACCTTATCCTTCTCATTTCCAGTAGGGGCACGGCATTGCCGTGCCCCTACATGGTGTTGTAATTGGTGTGATCGCTCATATCAAGTCCGGTGAATTGCCCATAATAGCAATGCTGTAACCGCAAGGGTTTCGTGCTTTTTTATTAAGCTGAAGTTCCCCCCATCCCGATTGACGATAGAAGGATAAACGCGAAGGAATAGTTACCCACTCAGTTCGGAGCGATTCGGCTTCTTCTAATCGCCCTAAGCCAAGATAGGTATACAGTGTAGCGATTTGTAAAAGGGGAATTTCAGCTTAATCAGACAGAATCTACCTTGTGACACATGCAGTTGCTACCCATAACTCCTACTATAAATTGGCTAATGATGTGAATTACGCAACAGCGTTTACCAATAAATAGAAATTGAACTTGATGCGGCTTTAACTAAGTAGGGCTTGCTGAATAAGTTTTGTGGTAAGGAGAGGGAATAGGCAATAGGCAATAGGCAATAGTTTCAACATCTCGGAACAGTAAGGATTTGACATCCTCCCACCTCCTTGACTGAGGTGGGAGGGCGCTTTTTCTGAATTTGTACATAAAAAAAAGTAGGGTGGGCATTGCCCACCCTACTTACCGAATCTCTATTCAGATTCAGAGAATTAGCTGTTGATGCTAGGAGCAGTCAGAGCTACGGGAGTAGCTTCACCCGCCGCCAAGTCTAAGGGGAAGTTGTGAGCGTTGCGCTCGTGCATAACTTCAAAACCTAAGTTGGCGCGGTTGAGTACGTCTGCCCAGGTGTTGACTACACGACCTTGGGAATCCAGGATTGACTGGTTAAAGTTGAATCCGTTGAGGTTGAAAGCCATGGTGCTGATACCCAGTGCTGTGAACCAGATACCAACCACGGGCCATGCACCTAAGAAGAAGTGCAGAGAACGGCTGTTGTTGAAGGAAGCATATTGGAAGATTAACCGACCAAAGTAGCCGTGAGCGGCAACGATGTTGTAGGTTTCTTCTTCTTGCCCGAACTTGTAGCCGTAGTTCTGAGATTCAACTTCGGTGGTTTCACGAACCAGAGAGCTGGTTACCAAGGAACCGTGCATCGCGCTGAACAATGCCCCGCCGAATACGCCAGCCACACCGAGCATGTGGAAGGGGTGCATCAGGATGTTGTGCTCAGCTTGGAACACGAACATGAAGTTGAAGGTTCCAGAGATGCCCAGAGGCATACCATCGGAGAAAGAACCTTGACCGATGGGGTAGATGAGGAACACGGCGGTAGCAGCAGCTACAGGTGCGCTGTAAGCTACGCAGATCCAAGGACGCATACCTAAGCGGTAGGAGAGTTCCCACTCACGACCCATGTAGCAGAAGACGCCAATGAGGAAGTGGAAAGCTACCAACTGGTAAGGACCACCGTTGTAAAGCCACTCATCTAAGGAAGCAGCTTCCCAGATGGGATAGAAGTGCAAGCCGATGGCGTTGGAGGAAGGAACAACAGCACCAGAGATGATGTTGTTACCGTACAGTAAGCTTCCAGCAACAGGCTCGCGGATTCCATCGATGTCCAC
>NZ_JAVJQP010000156.1:0-47607 GCF_040218875.1 Coleofasciculus sp. D1-CHI-01 | reverse complement strand
TTGACCATCGGCAATGTCATCTGAACCATCATTTAAGTCATCATCTTGACCATCGGCAATGTCATCTGAACCATCATTTAAGTCATCATCTTGACCATCGGCAATGTCATCTGAACCATCATTTAAGTCATCATCTAAAACATCACTTTGATCATCCTCGTCTAAGCCATCGTCTTGACCATCACCTAAGCTATCGTCTTGACCATCACCTACAAGATCGCCTACAACATCATCTAAGCTATCACCTAAGCCATCGTCTTGACCATCACCTAAGTCATCGTCTTGACCATCACCTAAGTCATCACCTAAGTCATCACCTAAGTCATCGCCTAAGTCATCACCTAAGTCATCACCTAAGTCATCGCCTAAGTCATCGCCTAAGTCATCGCCTAAGTCATCGCCTAAGTCATCGCCTAAGTCATCGCCTAAGTCATCGCCTAAGTCACCGCCTGTCGTGCCAGTACTAAAAGGAGCAAAGGTAATGTTATTTAACGGATTATCTATAGAGGGATTACCTGTATCCGTGTTATTATTTTCTGCATCACTAGGATCGGTAACTTTGCCACTATTTTCTCGCAGTTGACCGTCTGGTCCATAGACGCCACCTGGTGCATATAAGTTGACCTCACCGCTAGAGCCTGGTCCTTGATTTAGCACCCTGATATCACCTACTGTGATTTTTCCGTCTCTAGTCTCTAGGGTAACTGTACCACCGTCTCCATTACCTTGATCTTGGCTATCTATATTATTGTTAATATCAATATCACCTTCTAGGGTGGATATTGTTACTGAACCTGCGCTTCTAGGAGGATTATTACTTCCTCCGCTATTATCGTTGGTTCTAATTTCACCCGTTGTTACGTCATTTCTAGCATATAAAGATACAGAACCAGCCGCTGTTTGACTGTTGGAACTCGTATCGATATTTCCCGTAGTAATACTGTTTCCGCTGATGTTGAGTCCACCTTTGGCTCTGATATTTTCCGTTGCGACAACATCACCATTATTTAAGGTAATTCCAGAACCTGATAATATTACCTGCTCACCATCCGTGTCCGCGATCGCTTGAGTTGCATGATCAATTCCGCCTCCTGTCAGCAGTTGAGGCAAAGAAGCTACATTACCATCCCAACTGCCTGGATTACCACTTACTGAGTCTACAGGTTCAAACTCTAAATTTAGCACCATTCCCGGTTGGCTGAGGCGCACCACCGTATCACCGGGTACTGTGGCGATAGTCACTTGACCATCTGGTGCTGAGAGCGTGCCTTCACTGACAACAGTGCCACCGATTAAGGCTAAGTTCCCACTATCAACTGTTAGGTTAGCAGAGCTAACGATTCCTCCGGGTTCAGACGTATTAAAGGCAAAAGAATTGTTAGGATTTCCTGCAAGCGTACTTGCGTCAATAGGACCTGTTGCATTAAACCACTGGTCATTGCCTAAACCAATTGATGTGGCGGTTGTGGCAGTAAAGGAACCTGGCACATCCAGACTTGCACCAGCTCCAAACACAATACCAGCCGGATTCATCAAAAAGAGATTGGGACTACCACCGTCTGCCAATACTTGGATGAGTCCGTTGATTTGAGACAGATCGCCACCCGTAACCCGACTCAGAATATTCTGAATATTAGCATCGACATTAAAAATAGCACTTTGATCTGAGCCAAGACTAAACTGATCAAAGCTGAAAATCTGATTGTTGCCAGCTTCAACGCCATTTTCTATTTTGAATTGGTTACCATCTTGGTTAACAGTCGTTCCGCTACCCTGCTCTGGAGTAACCTGTTGTGCTTGGACAACCTCAGCAAAGCCCAGAAGCCCGGTTAGACTATAGAGGGCTGCCAGTGATTGACTTATTCGGCGTATGGCTGGTTTCATCTGGCTCACTTGAAAAACAGTAAATGCTGAGTCTCCTAACTGCTGGTGTTGTCATGTTTCCTGGTGTGGTGCATAACCCGAACCGTTGCGGTAGGTAGCTAGTAGGAGTGTTTAGGCTGATCTGCTGATGATCTTGACTCTGGCTATTGTGTGTTGTATATATCTTAACCTATAGTCACCACTTTCTTGCCAAGAAAAATTTTCTCTGCACAAGCTTAATGATTGAGTTGTGACTAACGCTACACTCTGAGCTAGGTAGGAAAACCTATATTTGATTAATATTATCGACCTATCTTAAATCTCGATTATATTAAATATTGTGAATTTGTCGAGAAAAAGGCTAGAATCCGCATCCTTACGTCGATAAACTATGGAGAGCGTGCGTATGTACTGACAATTTTCTTGAATCCCTAGTCTCAATGGCATTCCAGCCTGCATGATTCCCCTGAAACTGACCCTGAAAAATTTCTTAAGCTACCGCGAAACGACTCTCGACTTTCGCGGACTGCATACGGCTTGTATCTGTGGCGCTAATGGCGCTGGCAAATCCTCTCTCCTGGAAGCGATTACCTGGGCGATTTGGGGACAATGCCGTGCTGCGTCGGAAGATGATTTAATCCATTCCGGGGCGAAAAATGTGCGGGTAGACTTCATCTTCCATAATAACCAACAAACCCATCGGGTGATTCGCAGCAAGCAACGGGGACAAAGCAGTTCCCTAGAATTTCAAATTGAAACCCCAGATGGATTTCGTTCTTTAACTGAAAAAGGATTACGGGCAACTCAACAGCTCATTCTGCATCATATTAAGCTGGATTACGATACCTTTATCAACTCCGCCTACTTGCGTCAGGGGCGGGCGGATGAATTTATGCTACGGCGTCCCTCGGAACGTAAACAAATCTTAGCCGATTTATTGAAACTGGATCAATACGAAACCTTAGCCGATCAAGCAAAGGATTTATCCCGCCAATTTAAAGGTCAAGCCGAACAACTGGACTCCAGTTTACAAGCAATTGGGCAGCAACTGGAAGAACGAGAGGCGACGCAGGAGCAACAATACGCCACTCAAACCACCTTATCTCAACTGCGCCAAGAGCAAGACACCGACCAAAGCCAACTGCACCACCTGCAATCTCTCAAACACCAACGCCACACCTGGGAACAACAACTCACCTTTGTCCGCCAGCAATACCAAAATCTTACCCAAGAGTGCGATCGCCTACACCAGGATATCACCACCACCGAAAGCCAAAAGCAGCAATTAGCCACGATTCTCGACCAGAATGATCAAATTAACACGGGTTATGCTGATTATCTCACCCTGCAACAGCGAGAAGAAAGTCTCAGCCAAAAATTCCACGCGGATCAAAACGCCCAGCGCCAAAAACAGCAGCACCAACAGCAACTCAACCAACAGATTCAGGAATTGAATCTACAAATTCGCCAAACCCAAGCCCAACTCGACGCCCTGCGCCCCCAAGAACAAGAAATTCAACAGATGCTTACCCGTTCTGGAGACGTAGCCGAAGCAGTGGAAAAACTCAAAGCCGCCCGCACCCGCCTCAACCACCTGGATCAACTTCAACTCGATGTCTCCCCTATCCTACAACGCCGCGCCGCCTTGCAAAGCGAACTTGATCGCATCCACGCCCGCCTCAGCGCCCGTTTAGACGAACTCAACGCCTCAGAAGATCAACTCTCGCACCAAATCGCTACTACCCCCCAACTGCGCCAAACCGTTCTGCAAGTTGTCGCCGAAATCAGTACCTTAGAAAAAAAGAAAGTCTATCAACAGCGCGTCCAAGAAAAAGGACTCGAACGCCGCAGCTTCCAGGAACGACTGCAAGAAAGCCAGCGCCGTTATGAAAAACAAATCGCCGAACTCACCCAGAAAATCCAAATGTTACAGGTTCAGGACGCTGTATGTCCCCTGTGCGATCGCCCTTTAGATGAAACCCATTCCCAGCACGTTATCCAGAAAACTAACACCGAACAGCAAGAAATTCAAGATCAATTTTGGGTGGTGCGAGAACAACTAGCCGTTTGTGAACGGGAACTGCAAGTCTTACGTCAAGAATACGCCCAACTCTCCCAAGAATTGGCACCTTTTGAACAATTACTCGAACAACGGGGACAACTCGAAGCCCGACTCGAAGCCACCGATGAGGTATATGATCGCCTCTACGACATCTCCGAAGAAAAGAAACAACTGGAGCGATCGCTGAGTGAAGGAACCTACGCCCTAGACATCCAAACCCAACTCCAAACCCTAGATCACCAACTCCAACAATTAAACTACAACGAACAAACCCACGCCCTCGCACGGGGAGAAGTGGATCGGTGGCGATGGGCGGAAATCCGCCAAGCCAAACTCGAAGACGCCCAGCGACGCCTAGAGAAAATTCAGGAACAAAAACCCCAACTGCAAGCCCAACTCGATCAGCTAAACCAATCCTTAGAGGAGTTACAAACCACCTCTCCCCTCAAACAGCAACTCGACGCGATCGAGGCACAAATTACCGAAATTGGCTACAACTTAGACACGCACAACCAACTCCGCACCTCCCTGCGACACGCCCAATCTTGGCAACTGCGCCATCAAGAATTAACCAAAGCCCAGGAACACTATCCCCAACTCTGTCAACGATTAGACAGCCTGACTCAAACCCTCGCCCAACGAAGTCGCGATCGCGAAACCCTAAATACACAACTCGCCGAAATTGTCAAGCAATTGGAACAGTATCCCGACACCAGCCGTGACATCCAAAGCTTGGAACAGCGCATCCTCCAGCGACGCCGACAACTAGATGAACACCTATCCCAAGTCGGGCGTTTACAACAGCGCTTAACCCACCTAGATACCCTGCAAACTCAATATCAAGCGCAAGAGGAACAGGTTAAAACCCTAAAACGGCAATATCGAGTGCATCAGGAACTCGCCAAAGCCTTTGGTAAAAATGGGATTCAAACGCTGATGATTGAGAACATATTACCCCAATTAGAGGCAGAAACCAATCAAATTTTATCCCGACTGACGGGAAATCAGTTACACGTCCAAATTGTCACCCAAAAAGCCGGAAAACGGGCATCAAAGCGTAAAAGTAAACTCATCGACACCCTGGATATTTTAATCGCCGACGCTAGCGGAACCCGTGCCTATGAAACCTATTCTGGTGGGGAAGCCTTCCGAATTAACTTTGCCATTCGCCTCGCCTTAGCCCGACTCTTAGCGCAGAGGGCGGGAACTTCCTTGCAAATGCTGATTGTCGATGAAGGCTTTGGTACACAAGACGCCGAAGGGTGCGAACGATTGATTGCGGCAATTAACGCGATCGCATCCGACTTTGCTTGTATCTTAACCGTAACCCACATGCCCCAATTTAAGGAAGCCTTTCAGACGCGAATTGAAGTGCAAAAAACCGAGCAAGGTTCACAGTTAAGTTTACTGATGTAACGCTTAAAATTATTGAACTGGGCGGTTGACTCGAATCACTTTTCCCCTTAAGGAGTCTTCCCGGAAAATAGCTTGATGAATTCGAGTTGCCATTCTCTCTCTATCTAAGTCATCTTTACAGGCAATAATACCCGAATGATCAGAAGATAAGCGGTGAAGTCGAAAAAAATCATTTCGATTTAGGGTTAAAACCGCACGATTTTCACTTGTAGCAAATTCCAAAACCTCTTGATCCGGAATTTTTTGATTTGCCTTTCCTGCTTCCTGTACAGTAAGTACATCATGACCAAAAATGCGTAAAAATTCCACAACCCGTCGGGGAAATTGTTCATCCGCCTAAAGACGTGCCATTAATCAATCTTCTTCGTTCTGTCGAATAGCGAGTTCAATCTCATCAGCATAGACTTCAGCATAAATCCAGGCATTCACTAAATCAGCAGCCGATAACGTGGGATAGTCTTGTAAAAGTTGAGCTTCACTAATCCCTAAACGGCGAGCATTGACTAACACCCAAACCGGAATGCGAGTATTGGCAATGCAGGCTGTTCCTCCACAGACACCAGGCGTTTTTTCAATTCCCTTCCAATTGTTATCGAAACTTTGGGCTAGGAGGTGAATAGCTTGAGCTTTTTCAGTAGGCTTTAGAGCAAGCAGTTGCGGTTCTAACTCTTTAATGTTCATTATTATAAATCATGAATTCTGGATAAAACAGAAAGTGATACATCAGTAAGAACGTAAGCCTTGCACCCCTACATTCGGGTAAACATAATCGGTTTGAGATTGGAATAATGTACCCGATGAGTTTCAGGTTGACCTAGCAGCCTTGGACAGAATGGAAGATGAGGCATTATGGAAAATTGCTCAAAGTCGAAAGACTGTAGCCGATATGGAGCGGTACAATATCCTACTCGATCGCAATCAAGAGGGTACGCTGACGGATGCCGAACGAACGGAACTAACAGCACTACGAACCGAGGCAGACTGCTTCATGCTGCGGAAAGCACAGGCAGCTGCACTACTGCGCTGGCGCGGACACCATGTACCTTTGCCCTAATTTCTTGTGTCTACCTATATCCCTGAAAGACTAAAAGCTCAAATTGAAGCGTGCGATCGCCACCGTTGCTGCTACTGTTTGACCAGTGAAGCCAATAGCGGCATTCCCATGACCTACGATCATATCTCGCCTAGCTCAAAAGGGGGAGCGACGACCTTTGAAAATCTCTGCCTTGCCTGTCGTACCTGCAATGAATTTAAGTCTGACACCACAGAAGCCGAAGATCCACTAACTGGAGAAACCGTGCCACTTTTCAACCCACGCACTCAGAAGTGGACTGACCACTTTACCTGGAGTCTGGACAACACCAGAGTAGAAAATTGGTAAAATCTGGATAGAAGCAGTGCTGCGTGGCACTAAATAAATAGCAAACGTCTCGCCTGATGCTGTAGCCAACTCCAAAACCTCTCGCAAATTTTCACTATGAGCAATGACACAATGGTCATTGTAAGCCACATATTGATTGCGATATAAATCCAACAAAGTGTGCCGATTTTCATTCAGCCACTTCAACATTTGCTCACTTTCACTCTTAGAAGGTATTCTAGTCATAGTTTATAAAAGAAAACCATTTCAACCAACTATCGAAAACGACACCATTACCCGTTGTGTCCGAACTCGATAAAAGCCCCCTCCAAATCCTTCAAAAATCCTCTGCGTCCTCTGCGTAAACCTCTGCGTTACTCTGCGTTAAAAAACAAAATTCCGACAATCAGGATCTAACAGTCAAAGCGGTGACAAAAACCGCAAAAGCAGTGAACCAATCCCCACCAGAGCATTGCCAAACGATGGGCGAGAACGAACTTCGGGAGGATTTTGGGCAATTTCCACCATAGCGATCAGATTCTGGGAGGCTTGAAAACCAACCGGGTTTTCTTGAGTCATAAAAAGCTGACTAGCAATTTCAGCATCTCGGATAGCAGTGGTGTGATTGCTTAAGCGAAATTGGGCGATTCCCCGGGCTAAATAGGCGGGAGCAAATTCAGCTTTTAGATTCAGGGCTTGATTATAATGTTGAATAGCCGCTTGATAGTTTCCTCGTTCGGCTTCAATCACACCCCAAGCATAAAAATCTTCAGGGGTTCCGGCATACTCAGGAAGACCGATTGTTCCTTGAATATAAGCGCTACTGAGATCGGTACCAAACAATTGTGCATTAACCAGATAAGCATCTCGGAGATCCGTTCCCACTAAAATAGCGCCACTGAGATTTGCCCCAGTTAGATTTGCGCCATTGAGAGACGCGCCACTAAGATTTGCACCAGTGAGATCCGCCCCCGTCAAATTTGCCCGACTCAGATTAGCGCGACTCAAATCTGCCCCACTCAAGTTTGCCCCGACTAATTCTGCCATGACGAGACCTGCATCGGCGAGATCACATCCGGGACAGTTTTTGGTGGATATCACCTTTTGGATATTTTGCAGATTTTCGGCGAAGGCGCTGGTACTCAGAGTCATGGCGGTGAAAATAGCAGCCGTGGTTAGCAGGATTGGTTTCATAGCACGATAATGGGGTGAATGGGCTACGGGTTGTACGCGATCGCAGTACTGGGATTGGGGTATACCTTTGACTGAGTTAGGGCGGGTTTAGTTACATCCGGGTGACAACCCCCGATACCGATAAAACCCGCCCCTACAGAAATCAACACTCAGAATTCTTGTCAGCTACACCTGCTAATAATTCTAATTCACTTACCACCCGATCCAATTCGTCAATAATCGGCGTAGACTCCTGGATGCGAAAGGCTTCAATCAAGGAACGGTAATACCACAGTGTACCCTCTTTACCCCCATGAAAGCGTTGCCATAAATTATCCCCTAAAATGCGATAATCTTTAAGAATTGACCAAGAATTATGCAGCTTATCCGCAGCAGACACTAAACGAACTGAAGCTGATGCAGTATGAATATGGGCAATATAAGCTGCTTTGCGCTGATGCCAAGGGGGTTTGGGTGTGGTGTCAGCGTCGGTGCAACCATCCACAATATCGGTAATTGTATCCCCAAAGCGGCGACGAATTTCCTCACGGGTTGCTGCACCACCTTGGTCTTCAATGGCATCATGGAGGAGTGCCGCGATCGCTTCCTCTTCATTTGCCCCATATTCTAAGGCAATACTGGCAACAGCTAACAGGTGGGCGATGTAGGGAACGCCATTCCCTTTACGGGTTTGGTTGGCGTGCAGTTCGGTGGTAAAGGTTAAGGCGTCGGTAAACCGTTGGGAGAGTTTCATGGAAAAATTAAGCCAAAATCTAAATTCAATTAGTAACGATTGTGACTGAATTTCTAGCAAACAATCTACCGAAAATCTGGATTGCTTCCTATTCTGAAGCCAGCCAACTTCTCGCTTCCGAGACAGGAGACGCGATCGCGCATATCATCTCGATTGGCGAACCCGATACCGCCCCTCCCCCAGGTTACACCCAAGTTCCTCACCGACTGCGGTTAGAGTTTGATGATATTGTGGCTTTAAATCCTGATGAACCCGACTATCTTTTAGCGACATCTGAGCATATTCGTCAAGTAATTGACTTCGTGCCGATAATTTCCCAGGAAGGCGGAGATGTTCTCATCCATTGCCAAGCCGGGATCAGCCGATCCGCCGCGATCGCTTTAACAATTTATGCCATCCTTTTAGGGGCGGGTCAAGAGGAGGAAGCCTTATCCCTAGTTCTGAAAAATAGACCTCAAGCTGTACCGAATATTTGGATTGCCCAATTAGCCGATGAAGCATTAGGTCGAAATGGCAAATTGGCACAAGTCGCCCAAATGCATGAAGACTGGTATTTTGAATATGATGGCGAAATTTAACAGGTAAGGTAGAGTTTTGAGTTAACTTCCCCATCTTTCCCATCTCCCCCATCTTCCCCATCTCCCCCATCTTCCTCTGCTTCCCCTGCTCCCTACCCCCACAACACTTATTCAGCAGCCCCTAGTTACAACGGCTGAATATCATTAAACCGAATCCTTGTATCTGCCACAGGGTTTTTCTCCGGATTTTCCGCTTGATTATATCGAATTGTCCGGTTCGTTAACAAATAGTAGTTTCCTACCTTTTCATGGAAATCTCGCACATCTTCTTTTTCCAGAACTTCATCGGTTTGGGCATCGCGAAACGTGGTCTTAAAGTGACTGACTAAATACCCCTCTGGCGTTTTAGTCGTACCTAGGGTGTCAACGGTTACGGCTACATCTCCAAAGCTGCGATTCACTTGAGTGATTACATCTCCTTTAACCTTATAGTAGGAATTATCACCCACCTGATTAATTTTTAACGCGCCATACTCGTCTTTTCCCTTTAACTCAAAGTCATTGTTTCCATGCAACTGCTCAAACGGTAGTCGGCGGCGGTGAATGATTTCCATCTTAACCGTATTGGCGACCAACTCACGCAAATTATCGGGTTCAACATTAATGACATCCACACTTAAATCCGGTTGAACCCGAACGATTCCCTGGTCAATATCTCCCCGGTGCGTAATCGAAACCTCTGCGGAATAACCCGGAAAATTTTTATCCCAGGTATAGCGCTGATTGTATGCATTGCGAAACGCTTCGCTGGCTGATACTGTAGCGATTTGAGTTGGATGAGTGTTTGAGATAGACTGAGCCTTCGCACTGGCAGGTAGTCCAAAGACGCAGCTAATACTAGCGATAATTAAACTTAAACTCCAACAGATGATGCGATGCTGTAATAGCTGTGTCATGATTTTAATCGATTATCGACATTAAGGATAAATCTCTATTTTACAAGGGGATGTCCATCAGGATGAGGTCAATGATTTTATCCCCCATATCTCCTAATTATCTGGGTCTTCTCCTAACTCCCGCAATCGTGCGGCTAAACGTTCGGCGCGTTGGCGTTCGGCTTCGGCGCGTTGGCGTTCAGATTCAGCCCGCTGATGTTCAGATTCAGCCCGTTGGCGTTCAGATTCAGCCCGTTGATGTTCGGCTTCTTCGGGTAATAAAACTAAATTCCCTTCTGAGTCATAAAATCGTAACCACGGTGCTGTTTCTCGGCTTATTGTTCCTTGCCAAATTCCTAACCATAAGCCTAAGGTTTCGCACCATAACCATCCTGACTCATTCGGAACCAACGGTTGATAACGTAAATTGGCATCCAACCGCCATCCTTGTAAAGAGTCGGGATTAAAGGGGTCAAACACGAAATAATCCGGTGTTCTAAAAGTGCCTTCGTAAATATCCTTTTTTGCCCCAATATCAGCATTGGCTGTAGACGCCGACATCAGTTCAATAATCACATCCGGGTAACGTCCCTCTTCATCCCAGACTACCCAACCTTGGCGAGAACGGCTTCCATCCACATTCAATACCACAAAAAAATCCGGTCCTCGGAAGTCCCGATTTCGTGCCTGGGTGCGACTATAATAAATGAACATATTACCACCCACAAAGTAATCCTCGCGGTGTGCCAAGGCTTGATGGACTAACTGAATCAACAGATTCATGGCAATGCGGTGGCGGTTACTTTCCAAGGGTTCTCCATCATCAAAAATTAAATCAGTGGGCGGCATTTGGGGTTCCCAGTCCACCACGGGAGGTGTTGGGGAACTCTGAGTTTGAGTCATTTCCGTTGACATAATCCAACTCCTCCATCTGTAAGATTCTGTTTTCTTATTGTATAGGGTTTCTCATAAGAGTTATTTATGTGTGGGCGCAAGGATGGTGCCCCTACATTTTGATTGATATACCTTACACACCTAAGGAGTAGAAACTTCTTCGGTGACAGGAAAGTCTTTGTAGAAACGATGAAAGCTGATAGCGTGAGACAGAGGAAAATTGCATTTGGGTGATTATACATTGAAAACCCGTTCTCATTACTGGCAACTGTTGTCTTATCTTCGCCCTCAAAGAGTTACCATTGGGCAAGCCTTAGCTTGTACTGTGGGATTTGTCGCCGTGTGGCCCCTCCTGGCTTGGTTAGCGGGGCGGATTGCGGCTTATGTGGGACAAGGAAATGTTGACGCGATCGCACAAGTTGCTGGAATTGCTGCTTTAATTTTCTTGGGTCAGAAGCTGGCACAGTATGGGCAAGATACCCTAATGGCAAAGGCGGCTTTGTCGATTACGCTGGATTTGCGTAAAAATGTCTACGCCCACCTGCAAACCCTGAGTCTGGACTACTTTGAAACCACTAGAACCGGGGACTTATCCTATCGACTCACTGAGGATATTGACCGCATTGGTGAGGTGGTGAACAAGTTCTTTCACCAGTTTCTCCCTAGCGTTTTACAGTTGATTGCAGTCTTCGCTTATGTGGTTTACCTGAATTGGCAACTTACCCTGGGTATTGTACTCATTGCCCCACTGATGGGTCTATTAATTGGCTGGTTTGGCGAACGGATGCGTCAATTTTCCCGGCGGAGTCAAAATCGGGTGTCGGATTTATCGGCGTTGCTGATTGAAGTATTTAGCGGGATTCGGTTAGTCCAAGCGTTTGCGGCTGAAGATTACACATTAGAGCGATTTAGTCAAGAGGCAGAACATAATCGAAACGCCAAGTATGCGGCGGAACGGTTAAAGGCGATTCAGTTTCCGGTGGTGGGGTTTCTGGAGGCGATGTGTCTGTTATTGGTATTTTTACTAGGGGGATGGCAAATTGCCCAAGGTAACTTAACCGGGAGTGAATTTGTCAGCTACGGGGCGGCGGTTGCCATGCTTATTGATCCGATCGCGATCGTTACTAGCAACTATAACGAATTTAAGCAGGGGGAGGCATCGGTTGATCGCATCTTTGAACTGTTTGCGATTGTGCCAACGGTGATCGAAAAAGAGGGGGCGATGACTCTACCCCCGGTTACGGGTAAAGTCGAATATCGCCAGATTAGCTTTGCCTACACTCAAGCCCAAGAGAACTTAGAAAGGGCGGGTTTTGAAGAAACATTATCATCAATCGCCAAAGATCAAGACGCGCCCTGGCACGTCTCTACAATTAAAACGCCTTGGGTGCTGAAAGACTTAAGTTTTCTTGCCCAGCCAGGAGACGCGATCGCGCTCGTTGGCGCATCGGGTGCAGGTAAGACCACCTTAGTTAATTTACTCCCCCGTTTCTATGATCCGCAAGCCGGAGAAATCCTGATTGATGGGATCAATATCCGAGACGTTACCCTAAAAAGCCTACGGCGACAAATTGGCATTGTTCCCCAGGAAACCACCTTATTTTCTGGCACAATTGCTCAAAATATTGCCTTTGGTCAAAAGGACTTTGACTTAGAAGCCGTCCAAGATGCCGCCAAAATCGCCAATGCCCACCAATTTATTATCCAATTCTCCCAAGGGTATCACACCTGGGTGGGAGAGCGGGGAATTAACCTATCTGGGGGACAACGACAACGCCTTGCGATCGCGCGGGCGGTTCTCCTCAATCCCAGTATTCTCATCTTAGATGAAGCAACCTCCGCCTTGGATTCAGAATCAGAAGCCTTAGTTCAAGAAGCCTTAGATCGGATTATGAAAGAGCGCACCGTCTTTATCATCGCCCATCGCCTCACCACCGTGCGCCGCGCTGACCGAATTTTGGTGATGGAACAGGGACAGATTATCGAGTCGGGAACCCATGCCGAATTGTTAGAACGAGAGGGACGTTATGCGCGATTCTATGCTCAACAATTTACTTAGGGTCTGCTGATGGTGGGGTTAGAGAGTAGGGGAAGCAGGGGAAGCTGGGGGAGCAGGGGAAGCAGAGGGAGCTGGGGGAGAGGAGGGCAAATCTTTATGGCTGAATCCCTATTACTAGGCAAACGTTATCGACAGTTGCTTGAGGGGAATGCCAAGTCAGAAGCGATCGTCGAATTGCTTCTATTACCGTCTGATCCTTTACCGATGAGGCTTTCTCGTTTAGAGTGACCTGTTGCACACGACTTTTGCTAATGTAAAACTCGAAGACCAAATTACCGCTAACACCTGGAGATAATTGGATCGATTGTAGATGTTGAGTTAAACGCGCGATCGCATCTTGATTTAGTCCAGATGCACTAACAATTTGTAAGCGATTAGGGGTAGACTCAGCTTTTGGAAGCGGAGCTTTTGCAGTCGGTTTCATCTTTGGAGCTTTCGATGGCGCTGGCTCAGGCGTAGGACTCCATTCCTCATCGAGTTCATCGAGTTCCATCATATTGGGACTGATCAGGGTGATATCAAACTCGTCAGGCGGTTCTGAAGGAATCACCTCAAACTCATAGGTCGCTTCTACTTCTACATCGCCAAAAATTCCCTGATAACTAATCCCTTCCGGCATTTCTACGGGGACTTGTACAGAGACAGAACGATCTTGGGGATTGACACGCACTTCATCGCTGAGGGCAATAAAGGCGGTATATTGGCACAAGAGTTGATAAGTTAAAGCCGTATCAGTGACAGTTTCTACACCAACTTTTGTCTCTCCCTTCACCATTTGATTCATCAAGTTTTTAATCCGGTTACGACCCCACAGTTGGGCAATAGCAGGATTTCCCGTATCTTCAAAGTTAAGCTCAAAACTCTGCTGGTATTGCTGTCCTCCGGCAATTGTTCCTGTTACTTGCAGCCGTCCCGGTCGAGCGTCTTTTTTGCATCCAAATAGAACTAATGGCTGTTCAGCAAATAAATCGGGTGGCGTCGCCGGATAAATGATCGGAGGTTCACCCTCACCTTGCCAGTACAATTGAATATTGGTCAGCACTGGATTATTAATTTGCCCGAAGAACTGTTCTGCGAGTTCTTCAGTCGGCTCATCGTAGCGGACAATCCGGGAAATTCCTCGTCCAATTTCAGCAATTCGATTCAGGAGAAAACGATTAACTGAACTTCCTGCACCAAAACTGTGTAGGCGATTCCCTAATTTTAAATGGCGTTGGACTTCTGCCAGGATTTGATTTTCGTTGCCAATATAACCGTCGGTTAGCAGTACAATACTCCGTAATCGTCCCGGATCAACCTCTGGAAAATTTAGCACCGCCTGAATTCCCCGCCTCAGTTGAGTTCCGCCACTGGCGTTTAACTGATTAATATAATTCATGGCGCTGTTGCGGTTTTTTTCTGTATTTGCCAAGGGAACGGGTGAAAGTTGGCGGGTGGTATCTGAGAAATCGATAATTGTGAACGTATCGTGGGGATTGAGTCCGTTGATAAAGCGGCGCATCAATTCTTGACATTTGGTTAAGGGTTCACCGCTTTGAGAACCTGATGTGTCAATCAAAAACACCACATCTTTGGGAACTAATTGATCGGGGTTATACTCAATCGCTGGAATCAAATAAACCGCAAAATGTCCACCGCGATTGTCGGTTTGAGAGAGGACTGTGGTTTGCGTGCGATCGCCTGCGACTTGATAGCGTAAAATTAGGTCTTTATTGGCAATTGTGTCTCGTCGAGATAGCGTGACTCGCATCCGGTATCCTTGGCGTTCAATTTGAATCTGATGTGAGGGAGAATGTACCTCTTTAATCTCAACCCCAGCTTCAATGTCTACAGTCACATTAATATCATGTCCAGAACGAGTTTTAGGGGGTAAAATAGGCGCATTTAAGCGGGACGCATCTGGCACTAAATCGGTGTCTTTATTTAGGGTCATTGGTGCTGGTGCTGAACCCCCGCCTACCGTATTTTCATCAATCGTGGTTCCAGGAATATAACGAGATCCCACAACCATAGGAAAGACAAACTCGTAATTTTCCCCGGTAAATTTTAAGCTATCGGTGTAGCGAATTATCACATCAATTTGCTCACCGGGTTGGATATTAGCCAGGGATTGAGTAAAAATGTTAGCCCGTTCCTGTTCTAGCAATCCGGCGGTGCGTCCTTGCTTCTTGGCTTGTTCGTAAATGGCTACTGCTTCTTGGCGTTTTTTGATGTTACCCTTAATTGTGCGATCGCCGATACGAATCTCCATATCATCAACGGCGGCTTCATCGGGTAAGGGGAAGATATAAGTGGCTTCTAGGGGAGTAGAAAAAGGATTCTCAAAGGTTTGTGTTACTTCTACCCGTGAGACATTACCCGTCACCTTGGCTTGTACGTCAGTATGCTTCAGGGGAAAGACTAGCGGGTTTCCTGTTTCAGATTGAACGTATAAACCACCAAATTTGGGAGGTTTGGGTAGAACGGTTGATTTAGTCTTCTTGGTCTTATATTTCATTTTCCATTGACCTGATTTTTTAAGTAGGTAGTATTTCGCACTGACATTGGGCCCAAAAACAATCTCATCTTCATCTTCAAGATCATGGACTGGACATTTTTGACCATTAACTAATAGTCCATTAGCACTTTGCTGACCTTCGGCATTACCATCAACAACCTTGTAAACACAACTGCCATCGTCTCTAATTTGTCGAACTAATGTTGCATGGTGGCGAGATATAAACATTGAGTAGAGGCGGATATCGCATTGTGGATCTCTACCTAGGGAGTAGACTGATTCTTCCAAGGTATATTCTTTGCGTCCCTTGTCGTCTTCAATAATCAACAGATGGGTGGATGGATCTAGCATGATGGTTCTCCTTTTTTTTCAGTACGCCCCGACACCCGCCAAGAACTCAAGTTCTTGGCTAAAAGCTTAAGTCCATTAAAATGGACTATAATTTTTATCTAGTCAACTCGATTCTGACTTGAGCTTGGGTGTCTTGGGTTTCAATTCAAAGTGGTTTAACACTGTTGTCTGTCTATCCTCAGCATAAGAGGGGTTTTGAGGGGAAAGTGTTCAGTCTTTGACTCACCCTTTGACTCAGTAATTGACTCAGTAGAGGTTGTGGTATCGTATCTCTACCCGATGGGGCTGATTAGGCGTTACCCTTGCTGTTGAGCTTGTTCATCAATGGCTACAGTATCTAAGTATGAATGGCACGCTCCAGTCAGCGGTTTCGGACTGGAGTTTAGACCAAATCTGAAACTACATATAGGGGCTGAGCAACGCTTACCTTCCCGGTTTAATTGTGATTATTATTCTCATACACAGACGACCAGTAATCCAAATGCATGGGGACGTTAATTCTCTATGCAAAGGATGAAAAAATGATTCGATTCTTGGGGAAAATATTTAGTTCTCTGTGTCAATCTGTGTCCCCCACTATTCAGGCTTCTGTCGGCGTCATCCTTCTGTGTCCTCTGTGTCTTTGTCAATACTTAGTCATGATTCTTCTTGTAACTTTAACAAAATACTTATGTCCAAGGGGAGATTGGGCGTGAGACAAGAATCATGAATTATACAAAGTTTTTACGAAGATTCAAGGGGTTTAGCTGGCTATAAATTATTTTTGCCTACATAACACCCACCATAGAGAGTATACCTGAAAATCGCACACTCTTCTCACAATCGCCGTAACCCCTGAAAATTCGTAGCTTTTTTCCAAAAAGAGGTAAAAAATGAGCAATTATGACGTTTTGTTGAGACGAGACTCTGATTGGAAAATTTAAACCGTTCTGGAGGAAAGAATGGTTTAAGTTATCAGGACTTGACAAGTTGAGCCGAAATGAAATCGAGTCAAGGGAAGCATATAGTAGTAGACACATCGATTAGGACTTTCCACACTCTTTGGAGACGTTCCACCGGAGGAGTCTCTACGAATCCGATATGTCCTAACTGTCTTGGCGGTTGCTATAACAGTAGCGAAGCCGAAAGAAAAAGCCAAGGGGTATTTAGTGGATAGTGGTTATCAAAAGAAGTTCAAAAGAAGTGCGATCGCCCAGGGATGATCGGCTCTAATTCATCTAAAGTCGAAATTGTCGAAACCCTTGATATCCCGTAGGGTGGGCATTGCCCACAGAGGTTTTCGTATTGTACCCTTACCCGATGTGTCACAAGGCGGATTTGCTAGAATATAGGTTCTTGACTCTCATCTAACTCTAGAAACCCACATATTTGAACGAGTGATTAGCGAATCTCAAGCAGAATATTTACTGTCTCAGTGTGAGAGGTGGCTCGGCGCAAAATTACATAAACTTCGATGGCGTCTTAGAAGTGAACATGAACAGACGAAATCTCACTTATGGGAACTCATCGTGCTACAGGCAACAGCTTCTGCGGTTATTTCAAGGCATCATAGTCGAGATGTAGCAAACTCAGAAGTTTCATCTCTAATTCAGCCTGAGGGAGATCAAGAATCAGTCCCTGATATTTTCTTGCAACCTGATGAATGCGCTCCTTTTTGGGTGGAAGTTGCATATATTACCCCTCGTAACCCGCAACAGGAAACTGATATAACACGTTTTCCCTTTTGGGTGGGACAAGAATTATCTAAAAGAAAGGTTGCTGATTCAAAACCTCTAAGAATCAGACTTGAGCCAGCCGATACCAGCAAAGATGTACAAGTACCGCCAAACAATTACTGGAGACAGTTACTTAAGACAGATAAATGGAAAACCTTTGTAGCTGAGCTTGAATCGGGTAACTTTAAGTCAACTTTATGTCTTGAAGAAACTGAAAATGCAAATGTAATTGTGATAATTGAAGGGATAGAACAAGGAAGTTTTGTGTCTTCATCCTTTCCAACCCCAAATGTACCAAGATGTGCTGAAAACCACCCAATTTATAAAAAAATTGAGGAAAAGGCAAAGCAAGCCAGGAACTGGGCAAAATCTGGCAAAAATAAAAATTATAAACCGCTCGTTCTTTTTCTAGGTGCTTCTGAAAAGCTACATCAAATTAATGATAGCGGGACACCTTCTTCTATCAGCCTTAAACAAGCAGTATACTCCGCTCTAGCAGATACAGAACAGTGGGATTTGACAACAACTTTGAATGCGATAGGAACAGCACCTTGGCCTGGGACAAAAGCACGGAGACAAAGAGTCAAGGGTTCCAGGTTGATTTCGGCTGTGGTAATCGTCACTATTAAAAATCAATATTCTGGCTTAAGCTATGGGTGGAGAAAACAAGCCAGTAAACCTCTTGTCATTAAAAATCCTCATACTGATGTAGAATTAACGGCACAGCAGGAACAATTTATTAATCAAATAAATCTAAATCAGGTTGAATATGGAGATGGTCATGAAAGCTGGGAGGCACTACAACCACAGGATATTTCTGTAGCATTGTACAGATACAAGGAATGGAGAGGTCGTTTTGTTTTTAAGGCAGGAGAAGATTTTTCTTTTGATCTAGAGATTCCATGTAACCTTGTAGCTCTGTTCCTGGTAGGAGATATGACCGCTTCTGAGGTTTGGAAGGATAAAAGCTTAGACAGTGATGATTATCCAACTCTCAAAAAGCGAATAGGTAATTATCTGTGGCTTGCGGCAGAAATAAACCGAAAAATAGTCAATGTTAACTTTGTAAAAGTAGATCCTAAATTGAGAGAGCAATCACGCATCAGGTTAGAGTTTGGTGCATTCACTGCTTCTACAGAGCCTATTAATGATTCTCCTAAAGCCTACATAGAAACTGATGCTAGCGGTGCTTTTACACTCAAGCTTGCCCAGAACCTGATAACGCGCCTGTTAGCCGGAAAAATTACGGCTGGTGAAGTGTGGAAGATTGAGAATAATAAACAAATTGGTGATTTATTAAAAAATGCAGTGAGTAGAGGTCAAGAGATTATAGATGTCAAGTTCCTTCAGGCAGGTTCTGAAGCTGAAAGGGAACCTTCACTCAGTTTAAAGTTCAGCCCTCCCACTGACACAACAATACGTGAGGACAAAAAAATAATTGATGAAGAAAAAAAGCGAAGAAAAGCGAAGAAAAGCGAAGAAAAAATTAAATTTTAGAAAGCCAGACAATAAAGAATAAATAGATTAAATTGTTGGTCTAGGCGTTGCCTCACCAGTTTCCCAGCACACGTCGTATGTCCGCAGAGTAATACTACACCGTCTCGACAGCTCCTCTTGCGTCAAATTTAGCCTTTCTCTCAGTATCTTTAACGGTGACTCACCTTCTGATGATTGTTTTTTGGTCATGGGGTTGTTTACTGCCATGTTGTAAGACCAGCCTATCTGTCTTGTTCACACAAACTATCAGATGTTTTAATCACCATCACCGTCAGGAACACCAGTGACATCTATACCTAACGCACTACAGACAGTCTGAATTGAAACTCCTAGCTCGCGAGCCAAAGCAACTGCCCGATCCACTCTTGGCAGTTTGACCCCATTTTCCCAGTCGTAAATCTGGCGCTCAGAAACTCCCATACGGTTTCCAAGTTCAGCTCGGGTAAGTCCCGCAGCTTCTCTGAATAGTCTTAATTGAGATTTCCCTTCGTTTGAATCAGTCATAGCGGAACTAAAATTCATGAACTTTAGCTCTTGACAAGGACAAGTAACCGGAGCTAAAGTTCATGTTGTTAACAGGATATAAAGACCAGTAGGTTTAGCTGGTTCCGTCAAGTTACAGCTTAACTGGCTGGTCTTTCCCTAGTTAGTGTCTCATCTTTAATCAAATATCCATGAAAAAATCCAAAGCGACCGAAGCTCATCGCGTCGCCACAGACATTGCTGCTCTAAAAACCGCCCTCAAAAAACAGGGTTACATCACCCGCAAGCGCCCTAAACAAGCCGCTTGGACAATTACACCCCTCAATCACAGAGGAACTGGCAGAAAAACCGAGGAGTGCTACCTCCTAACCTACCAACCCGCCCCCATCAGCACCTGGATACTTCATCCCCAAACCAACGAACCCCAGCGCCAAACCCTCCTCAACATCATTCAACGCACATTAACCAAACAATCCACCCTCACCGCCAATAAAGTCTCATGAGCTACAAACAACAGCTTTTCCCCTGGTGCATTATCAACCCCCTGCCCAATATGCACACCCGCATCGTCGGACGCTTTCGCAGCCGAAGTGACGCCGAGGGACACCTGCAAGTCCTCCGCCGCATGATTCCCACCCTTTCCTTCGAGATAATGTTCGACGTGACGCCAAAAGAAACCGATTCAGAAAACAATCCAGAGACACCCCAATGACTACTCTCTTTCACCGCCTCCAACCTGCCCAGAAATTCCACCGCCTCCTAACCTATTACTCCAGTAGCCAATCAAACAACTCTCTCACAGTCAGATTGAAGTCTTTAGCAAATTCTGGAACGGGTAAACGTGCTTCTGGTTGATCAAAAACATTCGTTGGTCGATCTGAACGATAAACAAAGACTGACTGTTCCTCTGGATCAATGAGCCATCCCATCTTGCTATCGTACTTTAAACAGTGCAGAATATTCTTAGTAACTTTTGTCTGGCTTTGATCAGGGGAGAGAATCTCAATCGTCCAATCCGGTGCGATCGCAAAAGTATTCGCTACCTTACCATTTTCCTGTCGTGGAATCCTCTCCCAAGTAAATACAGCAATATCAGGCACAATTGAGCGTCCGCCAAATGTACACCGAAGTTCAGAAAACGCCCGGGCAATCCGCTTTGATCTGAGGGCGGCGTTAATGGCAGGGGCTAACTCAGTTTGAATGGCGCTGTGTTCTCCTTGAGGCATAGGTTTTTGGATGATTTGTCCGTCGATATACTCGCTCGCAGGTTCGGTTTCTGGCTGTTCTAGAAACTCTTCTAATGTCAGGATTTTAGTCGGTGTTTGTACCATTAAGTTACCTTTACAAGCAGACTGCTATTGTATCAAGCCCATAACGATTAAGGGCGGGTTTTGTTGAACAGTTATCGGCGGAGTAAGCGCAGTTTAGTCCATAAACCCGCCCCTACAATTGATAGACGTGCCAGGATATGTCTCTACATGACTTTCTCTGTCTTCCCCACTACTAGCTGCTATTACTGGATCGACGCTCTAGAGTCCCCTAGCTAAACTAGAATAAGTTGAGAATTGTGGGCAGGAGAGCAATATGGATACACCTATTCTGGATAAGCTTATTGAACACCTGAAAATTATGCCTCAAGACTTGCAGTGGCGAGTGCTGGAATTTGCACGCGCTTTAGCCAGTTCAAGAATTCAAGGTGTCCCTGGGCGACAATTGCTAAGTTTTGCAGGTTCAATCCTACCCAATGATGTTAAGTTAATGCGCCAAGCAATAGAACAAGGCTGTGAACAATTTGAACTCAATGAGTGGTAGATAGTTATTAGAAAGCAGGGGAATATAAAACCCAATTCAATCTGCATTTTTTACCGAATTAAACCAAAAATAAAGTCCATAATTAATAGATAGTGTAGAGATTTTAGTTTATTTTAATGGACTTAAGCTATAAGCCAAGAACTTGAGTTCTTGGCGGATACTATCCTCATCGATCATGCTACTATGACTAACTCGCTCTCCGCATCCCCAGAAGGATTAACCATTGTAGACCGAGCCAGGAAACGTTATGGCTGGACGAAAACTAGCACCGCCTGTTGGTGGGAAGATGCTCATACCTCTAGAGCGACTCTACGCCGCTTTTGGCGTGGGGAACGGATTCAACAGGATGCTTTTATTTCTATCTGTAAAGCTGTGGGGATCAGCGATTGGCAAGCGATCGCACAATTCCCGGAACACCTAAACTCTAATGTACCCGAACTCCAGTCTCCCCTGATTGATTGGGATGAAGCGCCGGATCTGGATCATTTCTATGGACGAATTCAATCGTTAAATCATTTAGAAGAATGGATTACTACAGACGATTGTAAACTCGTGGCAATCGTAGGCATGGGTGGGATTGGCAAAACCGCCTTAACTGTAGCTCTATGCGATCGCATTCAGTCGGACTTTGATTGTCTCTTCTGGCGATCGCTAACTTACCAACCCTCCCTACTAACGCTACTCGATAGTATCCTGAATACCTTTGAACCAACGGTTATTCAAGATATTCACTCAGGAATAAGACAACTCAGACATCATCTACAACAGCGTCGCTGTCTCCTGGTTCTGGATGGACTCGATTCGGTTTTACATAAGCAAGAGGATATTGAGGACTACAGTAAATTGTGGCAAACCTTAAGCCGCAACCGCCATCAGAGTTGTATTCTAATCACCAGTCGCGAACAACTCCCCGGATTTGATGCGATCGCGGCTAACTCGAAAGGGGTTCGCTGTTTAAGGTTGCAAGGCTTAGAACAGGCTGATGCAATGGCATTACTGCAAACTGGAGGATTCACGGGTCAAGAACAGGGATTATCGGCTCTGTGTCAACTGTACCGGGGTAATCCATTGGCATTGAAAATGATAATACCGTTGATTCAGTCAATTTTTGCCGGGAATGTAAACGCATTTCGCCTCCAGAATACCATCGTCATCGGCGATCGCCTGCAAGCATTACTCACCCAGCAATTTAACAGATTGTCTGAATCTGAACGATCCATTGCCTACTGGTTAGCCATTTGGCAGGAACCGATTTCATTATGCCGATTGCAAAGCCATTTGCTCTATGCTTCTGATCCGAGTGTCATTTTAACCGGAATTGCGGCGTTGGAGACGCGATCGCTCCTGGAAAAACGATTCAGCGCTGATACACCCTCCTTTACCCTACAACCCATGGTCATGAAAGTGGTAACAGATCGATTAATAGAACAAGCCGTCAGGGAAATTAATCAGGTTATCCAAAGCGATGATATCAGCCATCTGCACATCTTGAGAACCCACTGGCTAATGCGCCCCGGTACTGATGATATTGCAGGCGATCGCATTCTCGGTCAACTCCAGGAACAATTATTTCGTGTCTATGGCAATTCCCTCTCTCAAACCCTGCTGCAAATTCTCTTTCAGCTACAGGATTGCTCTCCTAAAGTTGTGGGCTATGCCCGATGCAATCTCACGGCACTTCTTCAGGACTTCTGAAGGTTTTGCCCAACTTACACTTAAGGTGACATCCTCCTACATTCAATCAAAGTAAGACATGTAGGCAACATTTAGTACAATCAAAGGTTAGACTTCCAGCGTTTTATACTAAATTCAGAACAGACCACGTCACCGCCCCCACCATCCCATCTGCAGTCATCCCCTTTGAGCGCTGAAACGCAATAACGGCGGCTTTTGTCTTGGGACCATAGATCCCATCAGCAGGACCCGGATCAAAGCCTTCTTGCTGCAAAACCTCTTGGACTTGCTTCACTTGAGAACCCACGGAACCTTCCTGGAGTGGTAAAAACGGTTCTAACGGTTGATTGCGCCATTTTTGGGAAAACTCCACCAATGTCGCCTCAGATAGTTGTGCTTGTAACCACTGAATGGCTTGGGTTTGATGGGGAAGTTCCCGGTAATACTTATAGGTATCGAGGAGTTGAACTTGGGTGAAAGGAGTTTGTGGATTCAAAGGTGTACTTCCCCCCGGTGTTGTATCCGGCGCTGTCGGAGTCCCAGTGTCGGTGGGAGGTGGCTGTGTCGGTTGAGACACCCGTTCTAACACCTTCCATGTCGCCGGTCCAACCAAACCATCGGGTTCTAACCCATAAAACTTTTGGAACAAAACCACCGCATCTTCAGTACCCGCGCCAAAAATACCATCAATTGGACCCGGATTAAACCCTTGAGCGCTGAGAATTTGCTGGAGTTCCTTCACTCGTAGTCCGGTGTCTCCTTCCCGCAAAACTTCGATGAAAGATGATCCTAATCGCTGACGGACTTCCTGGCGTAAGCGAGGTAATTGACTATATAACCAATCCCCAGGACATTGAGTGGGAGAAAAGTCGCGATGTCCGAGAATATTATCCGGGTTAATCTTAGTCGTTGAGCAAATCGAGGCGCACAATTCAACCAAACTATCCCACTGTTTGGCATTCATTTGATAGGTGATAAATGTTCCTTCATTTTCAATACCTGGCGACTGATTCCCTTTATTACTACCCGCATGGGATGACCGCACACTGCGTCCTTGTTTAGCCGCATTCAGACTTCCATGTCTACCTTCTAGCAAATATCCGCCCGTCGTGTTCAAAAAATTGTGACCCGAATCAATCCAGCCAAAGCCATCCGTATGGGCTGTTTGAATGCTGCGGGCGAAGGTTTTAGCCCCCGTTAATGTCCCTCTGGAGACATCATTGGGGGGATTAGGAGTCGCCGTATGATGGATGATAATATATTGCGGTCTCGTTTGCCCCGCCCACTGTTTTGGGGGTCTGGCTCCCCATTCGTTCGTTGAAATAACACTCGCTGTAAATGCCATACCGATTGTCTCCCTCCATTCAATCTAAATCAGCCGCCAGCTTACTCAAACCAATAGGATTTGTGCTGCATTCTACCTAATTCCTGCTCAGTAGAATGCGTTATCTTTTGTTGATATTTGCTATTCTACATTCGGGTTTACTACCACCAAACACAAAATGACACCAACACGGCAAACTGTATCCTTACCCGAAATCCAACTTTCTTATCTAGAGTGGAAGCAAGGTTCAGAACCCTTGTTACTGCTCCATGGTTTAGCGGATCACGCTTTAGTGTGGTCGAGTTTAGCCGAGTATCTGGCTGAGAGCTATCATATCATCGCTCCCGATATGCGGGGTCATGGGGAGAGTAGTAAGCCTGACGATGATTATACCTTTGCCAGTGCGATCGCGGACTTAGAAGCTCTCATGGATTACTTGGGATGGTCATCAGCTCATATTATCGGACATTCCTGGACAGGTAAATTAGCCCCGATTTGGGCAAAACAGCATCCCGAACGGTTTCGCAGCATGATTTTGGTTGATCCAATTTTTATCTGGAAAATGCCTAGTCTGCTCAAGGTTACATTCCCTTTGTTATACCGGGTTTTGCCGTTTCTCAAAGGAATGGGTCCGTTTGAGAGTTATGAAGACGCCGAACAGAAAGTGCGTCAGTTAAGTCAATATCAAGATTGGACGCCATTACAGCAACAAGTTTTTCAAGCCAGTATCGAGCAGAAACCCGATGGTTCTTGGGGGAGTAGGTTTACCGTGGCTGCCCGTGATGGTACGTTTGAAGATGTGATGCTCGTCGCCGGATTAACGGTTCCGATTCATATCCCCACCCTGTTTGTGCAACCGGAAAAAGGGGTAAATCGTCAAGACTGGCAACTGAAACCCTATAAAACCTATTTGAAAAATTTACAAGTTTGCCAGGTTCCTGGTAATCATTGGCCCTTTTTAGTCGCGCCAGAGGAATTCAACCGAACGGTAGAAGCGTTTTTGGAACAACAAAAAGAGGCTTTCTCCTCTGCCGGACGACGTTAAATAACAAACATTGAATAAAAGTTATTGAAAGTGATAGCGGCAATGAGAGTGAGAACATTCTTTTTAGTTAATTTACCCTGAGGTAAGCAAGAGCAACAAATGATGATATCAGCTTGCTTGTCCTGTCACTTTGTCAAGTTTATCGTAAAGTTTTGTAAAGCTTTGTAAAAAAATATAAGTATTCATTAAAGTTAAGAAAAGATTAAGAAAAGGTTGATTTTAGGTAAAAACACTTGAAAATAAGGTGGAAAATCTACTGGCTTGCCTTTGAACCTGCATGGAGGCTCGAATGCCAAACAGGGAATAATTACTATGAAAAATATCCATAGTTCAACACCAATAACAGTAACTTTTCAGCCAATTAAAACCTTTAAATTTTTACTTTACTTTATTGTAGGGCTTACATTAGCAAATGTTTTAGTTCGTGTAATTGATGGTTTATTTGAGAATATTCCAGAAATCTTCATACGGCTTTTCAATACTGATAAAGAACAAAATATACCTACTTTATTTTCTGGATTTCTTTTGCTTTTTTGTTCGATAATGCTTTATAATATTTATAAATTTAACAAAGATACACGTTATTCTAGGCATTGGAAAGCTTTATCAATTATTTTTCTGTTAATGTCTATAGATGAAACATTGAGTTTCCATGAAACCCTTCAGTATTTTATAAAAAATATACTCAATATTAACACGAGTGGTTTTTTGTATTTTGCTTGGGTGATTCCTGGTGCAGCTTTTGTTTTAGTTTTTATAGTATGTTATTTAGGCTTTATCAAAAATCTTCCCCCAAGGTTTAAGCGACTGTTTCTGATTGCAGGAACTCTCTATGTCACGGGTACTTTATTTCTAGAATTATTTGCTGGATATATAGTAGATCCAACCACGACTCATGATTTTGAATTTTAATTTTACCTCATTCAATCAACTTCTGAAGAATGTCTAGAGATGATAGGTATCGCTATTTTTGCTTATGCCCTAATGTCCTACATTACTTCATATATCAAAGAAGCAAATTGGACATTCCGCATTACTTCGGACGACAATAAGTAGGTGGACACAATTAAAGTTAACGGTTGAGATTAGGGAACAGGGAACAGTAAGGGTTTGAGGCTTGTTTACATGACTTAATCTAGTTAAGTTTATTTCCACCAACCTACTTAGTATAAATTTAATGAGTACAGCGGACAGAATTTATGTCCAGGCATTTAATCGCTAGCACAGATTAATGGTATACGCTTTTTGCAGACTCTCGTTTTATCACCTGCACTCTCATTCACGATACATTTTTAATGAGAGTTCCAAACTGCCAATATGACAAAACCTGCTCACTTGATGATTAAATCCCTGTATCAGGCAATCAACCGCAGGGATATTTCAGCCGCTATAGACTGCATCGATGATGAGTGCGTCTATGAGGATCTTAACTTTCCTCAACCCTTTCGCGGGAAAGCCGCCGTTCAGCAGCTTTTTGAAGAATCCTATCAAGGTGTACCCGATGACTTACTCTTTGTTATTGATGATATTACGACAGGAGATTCATCTTCCACGGGTGTCCTTTGGCATGTTGAACTGGATGGTATTCCCTTTCCCAATGGACGAGGGGTCAGCTTTTATCGCCTATCTGAAACCACGGGTAAGTTAATTTTCGCCCGTGATGTGGTTGAACCGCCAATTAAACCCGGTAAAGTTGCATTCTGGATTATCCGATTGGTTACTCCTCTGGTACGACGACTGCTTAAACGCCAGCCAGAAACCCGTGCTATGCCTAAATCAGAACAACCTCAGCCATGGGTTGCGATCGCGTTGGCACTGGTGGCGATAGTCTATACTTATGTCCTCTTGCTTTCTCCACCCAATCAACTGCTTCCCGGAGAACCAATTTGGGCAATTCAACCCGAAACCTTACAGGAAATTCTGGATGAGTCGCTCAATTTCTTCTTGATCTTACCGATTCTCAATGGGGTGGGTATTCATGTAATAGAGTCACCCACGGTTCACCCTACCGTGGAAGCACTGTTTAACTTTGCCGAAGCCTGGATATTTATGTTCCTACCCTTACTGTTAATGGATAAAAGGGGACGCCATTTACCTAAGGTTTTGATGTGGAGTGTGGCAATGTTCCTGACGAATGTTATTCTTACGCCTTATATGGCATTGCGTTATACCGTTCCTTCTCTTCAAGAAAAGGATGAACCTGAAAAAAGCTGGCTAGCTCGTCTGTTCGGATGGATTGGGCTGATTGTAGGTACTCTAGCTATTGTATGGGGTTTTGTGGGAAGACCGGAGTTTGGAGATTTAGCACAGAGGACGCACTATTTTAGAGAACTGCTAATGAATAACCGGGTGACTATCGCATTTTGTGTTGATTTGGTGCTGTTTTCCATTTTCCAGGGTGTACTCTTAACCGCCGTCGTTCCCTCTGATAAAAGGGGGCGCTGGCTGCGATATGTTCCCTTCTGGGGATTGGCGGTTTGGCTGATTATCTGATTAGTGATTTGTCCTTTGTCATTTGTCCTTTGTCATTTGTCCTTTGTCCCAGGTTTTATGCCAATCATTTAACTTGCTGAAAGTGCAAAACGTGTCAAAATAGATAGATGTAAAGAAAGATAAATTTAAACCGATGGGAGAACAACTGAGTCAAGTCCTAGAACCTATCGCGGCGTGGTTTCGCACGTTAGGCGTTCCTGAACCGATTGTTCACTGGGGACATCCTGTCATGATGGGAATCGTGATATTTGTTCTCGGTAGTTTTGTCGCGTATATGGGATGGCGTAGTCGGTTGACGAAGGATGGGGAAGTGGCGGCGAAAAGTCGTGCGTCTCACCGTCAGCTTGCACCGTTGATGTACCTGTTTATTGCGCTGGGGTATACCGGAGGCGTTCTTTCCCTGGTTATGCAGCATAAACCTATTTTTGAAAGTCCGCATTTTTGGACAGGTTCTTCTGCCGTCATTTTGTTAGGAATTAACGCGGTGATGACTTTCGGTTTTGGGGGTGATAAGAAGGAATCGTTTCGTACTGCTCATGCTTATTTGGGTAGTACAATCATGATCCTGCTCGTTGTTCACGTTGTCCTTGGTCTAAAACTGGGTTTTTCAATTTAAAACCTTAATGACAACAACTGTAAAATCGTTGTAATGCGTTAAGCGAAGCCATGCCGCAGGCTTTGCATCTTGCTCGCTACCCATGTCAACAACTCAATGGTGCAACTACAGTTAATGACGATCGCCTTCTATAATAGTCCTAATTGCCCGATCCAGCAGTTCAATCGCTTCATTTTCATAATGATAGGTTTTAAATTTTTGTCCAGATTCTATCACTTCTGGGCGCTTGGAGGGACGGCGACCATAGTGGGATTGATAAAGCTGGAGCGCCAACGATCCAATCGAAGTCTTTTGCCCTTTGGTAGCATCAATATTGAGTTCACGGAGTCGCATCGCCACGCTAACAAATTGTTGATTTGGCGATGCTGGAGACTGGGTAGTTCTCACCTGATTCAGTGCATCGATTAAGCTTTGATCAGACTCAGATAATAATAAAGGCAACTGAGTATATCGACGCATTGGTCTATCGATACTAACAGCATACCTTAACGTTTCTGGTCTACCAACAGCGATAAATCCACCGTAGCTGGTACGAGTCATCGTGGTGTAGAGAAGTTGACGAGAAAGCATCCGGTGGTTTGAAGGCGACAGAGGCATAATTACATACTGAAATTCACTACCTTGAGCCTTATGGCAAGTTAGGCAAAACGAATGCATAATCTGCTCAAAAATGCCGGGGACATAATCAACAACCGCGCCGCCTTCAAATGCCACCTTAACCCGTTCTGGCTGGGATTTAGGATGAACCTCAATTACCCAACCCCCCTCGCCATTCATCACCGCCGGGATTGTATCATATCGATTCTTTAATTGAATCACGCGATCGCCAACTCGATACACCACCTCCCCCGTTTCCACTTCTGGCTGTTCCGGTTGTTTTGGGTTAAATAGAGGCTGTAATCGTTTATTTAAGGCTTGAACCCCAACCACTCCTTTCTTTTGGGGAGCAAGAACCATTACCTGATTTTTTAAGTCAACCTGATCACGCTGCATCTGTGCCACGAGTTCGACAATGGTATCGGCAATTGCTTCCGGGGTGTGGCGACACAGCAGGGCGCAATCGGAAACCTGTTGCCATTGCTGAGGAGAGTGAAACTGTTCCAACTGAGGAACCACGCCACGAATGACATCTTCTGCGGCATAGATAATTGGACTTTCTTGCCGTTGGCGGTAAATTTTGTTCAGGCGAGAACAGGGTACAACCTCAGATATCAGTAAGTCGCGCAGCACCATTCCCGCGCCTACACTGGGAAGCTGATTATGATCCCCAACCAACACGATTCTCGTCTGGGGTTCTAAGGCTTTTAAAAGGGAATTAAACAGGAAAATATCGACCATACTAAATTCGTCAATAATTAACCAATCAATCTGCAAAGGGTTTTCCTGATTAAACTCAAACTTTTGACCGTACCCTCGCCACTGAAGGAGACGATGAATGGTTTGGGCATCTAACCCGGTGGCGTTCTTCATGCGGGTTGCTGCCTTTCCCGTAGGTGCCGCTAAAGCCACCTTGAATCTACACTGAGTCAGCCAATCGATCAAATACTTCAAAATATGCGTTTTCCCTCGCCCAGCACCCCCCGTAATAATGCTAATTGGCTGGGCATAAGACTTTAACAGTGCCTGTCGCTGTTCTGGAGCCAGCACATCAGACTCCCGCCATGCTTCTGCTTCTAGTTCTTGTAACCACTCCTCTAACGGCTCAATAGACAGTTGCCTGCGAGAGGCAAAATAAAGAATCAATTGGGCAACATTAACCTCAGCCCGATAAATTGGTTTTAAGTAGAGTGACTCGGATAACCGTCCCTCAACTACAATTTTTTGGGTGAGCGCATTCTCTAATACCTGATTAAGTAACTGGGGATTTGGTGTATGTCCGGGACAACTCAATAACCCCAGTGCTGCTTCAATAAGTTCGGAGCTGGGGAGGAAACAATGTCCCTGATTTCTGGCATCTTGTAAGGTTTGAAGAATCCCTTGTTCATAGCGCAGAGGACTATCAGGAAGCATTCCCAACTTGAGCGCTAAACTATCAGCTATCTTAAATCCAATGCCGTCAAGATCATTAATAATCTGATAAGGGTTGGTGTTGAGGACAGATGCTGTACGCTGATCATAGTAGTCCGTCAGTTTTAGGGTTAGCCCCAAAGATATCCCCATCCCCAGCAACCAAGCTTGAGTCCCTCGGACTGGGTTGCTCTTGCTTTTCTCCCAAGCCGAGAGAATGGCATCAATCCGATATGGGTATAACCCAGGAATAAGTTTAAGTCGTTGGGGTGAGAACTCCAGAACCTCCAGGGTATCAGAGCCAAAATATGCCGCCAGCAAAGCGGCTGTCTTCTTGCCTATGCCATGAAATATGCCACTGGCAAGATACTGTTCAATTTCTGCTGGATTGAGCCTGGGTAATTGATCGCTGTTATCTGTTGGGAAAGCCATTGACATGATTGATTGTCCCTGAACAGGTGAACCAGAAATCCCACCTTGTACCTAATCGCAAGTCCGGTAGTATCTTCATTGTACAGTGGAGAGCGATCGCACTGCCTGAATAGTCCTTCCGGTAATGCCGGCGAGACCTATCAATTAGTCAAAACGTCTAATTTTGATGTCTTGAATTTCTTTCCATTCTTGACTGATTTTAATTCGATTACGAATCACTTTTTCAAAACTCGTATCTCTCGTCACTGCTTTGACCATGATCACACTTTCCTTTAAAAGGACTAGCCATTGAGGAAGATTAATCGCTAAAGGATTACCAGCGTATGCAAAAACTTTTATAGCATTTCCACTGGCGGCTAAGGTATGAGATAGGAACAGCATTTTATGCAGTTTCAAATTAGCCTGAATTTGGCTAGTTTCCTTGTTTACATCAAAACTATATAAAGAAGATTGAGGATGTATTGGCTTGTCTACAGAAAGGTATTGATAAGCTCTGACAATAATTTCAACAACAGCCACCGAAACGGACATAGTAACGAAATGTCTTAAGTCATAACCATTCAGATACATCCATCGAGAAATTTCCGCCACTGTCTTTTGACTTGTTCCAAATGAACCAATTTGTAGGAGTTGGAGAAAACCCCAACTAGGAATGGGAATTCCCATTTTAGTACACAAGTCAGAAACGATATGACCTAACCAAATAAACGGTGCAAAAAATTTTTCTTCTTGTGGTAAGTCAAAGGTTTTAATGATTTGCAGCTTGCCATTGATATCAAAGGTTGTCAGTGAGCCATTGAAAATATCAATCGATCCAAAAATGAGACCAAATAGAGGATCATGACCAAGGCTTAATAGCCTATGTGTTTTGGGAGTAAACCCCTTATTTTCCGGGTTAATACTTTGGTCATAAGGAACTTTACACACGTCTTCGCACCACTGAAGAAACGGACTTAATTTTCCATCTTGATCGACTCCTAAGCTTCTTAACCAACTTGTAAAGTTGCTTCCCTTCTGTTGATAGTGACTGAGATAATTTATGTTTTTAGGTATTCTGACAACCAAAAAATCAACAATCGAAGCTACTAAGCCAGATAGTCCCACTATGGCATAATCTAAACTTGACAAAGATGGGAGGAGAGCCGGATTCCGAAAAACTTCTTCTCTAATCTTGGCTTCAGCCACTTCCGGATGGTAATTCAAGAAAAACTGATCATCCCATGTCCATTCTTTGGATAAACTCGTTTTAACTGAAGTGGGTTCTACAAATCTTGGCATAGATATTCTTGCCTTTTCTGCAAGGAGGAAAACTTCGGAATATTATCCTTTTGGATAAAAATAATCTCCTTCATTACAACTTCTAACTTCGCGGCTTGAGTTAACGCAATATCAGGAGATTGAGCAAATAAAGTACCAACGGTTGCACCGGCACTACCACCAAGGATAGCTCCACCAGCTACAAGAACAGCAAAACCACCTGCCATTCCAAAACCACCGACAGCGATTGCTCCACCACCAAGAAATGCTAAAACTGCTGATACGGCTGCTGCCCCTGAAAGACCTGGTGCCAGTATCGGTGCGAGAAACATGGCGATGGCAGGTGTGAAAAAAGCCGCTGCTACTGCTAAAATGGCTGTACCGATAAAACCACCCATGAGTGTCTTGACAAAACGCCCACTTATTCCATTAATGGCTTTCTTGTAATTTTCTGTAAAGCGTTTAACGCAGTCTGTTAGATGAAAAATATATAGCAGTAGACACATCGGTTAGGACTTTCCGAAGTGTTGTAGAGACGTTGCATGCAACGTCTCTACCAAATGATGCGTCCTAACCGCTATGGTGATTGCTATAAGACGTAAAATCGGCGTAATTATTCTCGGAGTGGCGATACTGAATATAATAACAACTTTAACTTAAGCTGGCAAGTACCCTTACAGTTAATTGATCAATTGCCAATATTATGGGAAAAGGTGTAATCATTTCGTCAGATAATTCGGGCTTGCTGACTGACGCGATCGCACCATCTCTCTACCCCGTTTAAGGCATGAAGAGCCACTAAAGTGGCTACTACAAACAGGCTATTACAAACAGCGCGATCGCACGTTTCCTTTAACGCCAATCTTCCCAATCTTGATTAAAAATCGACGTATCCGGAAACGCCGTCGGATTATTATTCGCCTCCAACCGCCGTCGCAACACCTGCAACTGTGAATCATAAGGTGGAAGTCCATCCACCAATTCAAACGGTGCAATCCCCTTCTCCAACGCAAACGCCGCCGTCGTTCCCGCCCCTGCACCCGATGACCATTCAAAGGAATGCACCCGATACGCCGCCGCTGCAATATGACTCGTAGCAATACTTTTTCCCGCCACTAACATATTGTCAATCTTTTGCGGAATCATCGCCCGCAGGGGAATTTGAAACGGATAGGCTTGACCCGCCCCTTGACGTTCCCCCTCCCGTTCCGTATTTCCTGGCGCTTCTGGGGGAGAGAAACTCATGCAGGGGTGAAAATCAATCGCATAATGTCCAATTCCCACGGAATCGGGATAGATGGTTGAACGAGTGCGTCGATTTACCTCATCGGGTGATACCTCACCCTGAATCACCGAAATCGCTTCTCGTCCCGCTAAAGCCGTCCATAATTGGCGATACATTTTGGGAGATAAGGTTTGACGGTAATAATCCTCCCGGTAATTGCGGCGAGACATATCAATTTCCCAAATTGTAAACCCCTCCGGATACCCAAAAGCAGGGCGTCCAATAATTCGCCGTCCTTCTCGCATATAGGGATACTTGGATAACCCATGTACTGTTCCCATGGGAGAGTCTAATCCGGATAAATAACGATAACTGGGATGGGGTTCCTTCACGCCATCACCAAGTTGGGAGTCTGTTGTTCCCTCAACTAACCAATAGAAATACCCCAGGGAGAGTTCCTCCGCCTTGCGTAAACTCTCGGTTCGCAAACCCCCCATCCAGCCTCCGGGGGCTAACTGTCCCGTCGCTTGCAATTGGTCAGGAGTATAAACAAGGTTATCAACCTCTGTACCCGGACGGTAGTCATTTCCCCACGTCCAGTTTTGCATGGAGATATCCCCGACGGTGGGCGCGGTAAAGGAAATTCCGCTAAATTTCTCTGGTTCACCTTTTTTAGGACTCCAAATCCGCCGATAGGTAAACACTAAGTCAAAGTCAGCTAAGCGGGGTAATTCATAACTATAATAGGGTTCGTACTGCGGGTAAAATGGTGGCATTTCATGGCTTTGAGGTTCCTGCGTGGCTTCCATGGCAAAGGTGTAGGTAAACCCCTGAGTGCAATAGGGATTCCCAGTGGCGCTGGAAGACGAGGGTTCGAGATGAGAACGGGGGTCAATTCCCAAGCGGTAGGGGACATTGGTTAACCCAATCAGTTCTCCCGTTTCTGTGGCTTCCACAACATACCAGTCTGGGGCGTTTCCTGGCGATGGGTTTTGCGGAACGAAGCGGATAATGGTTTTGTCAAACTGGGGGGAATCTTGGTACTGATACCAATCTTCAATGGTTTGCGATAAGGGAAACGTGTTCAGGGGTGGTGCATCAGGGGTGGGTTGATGCTGAATCGCGATCGCACTTTTAATCAAGTTCCCGGTAGGATTGTAGTCAAGTTCCTTAATCACCGTGGAGGGAAACCACTTCAGTGTCCCTTTCCCCCGTTTGGCTGCATCCTGCAACATATCTAAAAGGATATCGTGGGCGTCACTGGGAATAAAACAGGATTCACTCACCCAACAATCCCCCGGATTCAGTTCCTTGTATTTGCGTCTAATCCGTTCCCGCAATTCCAAATAACCGCGAGAATAGAAAAGGCGCGATCGCTGAGTCGGGCGTTCATCCAGTGCAGAGGTTCCCTGGGAGGAAATCTGTCCCCCTACCCAATCGGTAATCTCCGTCAAGCAAACTGTTCGTCCGGCGAGTAACCCTTCATAAGCTGTCGCTGCACCCGCTAATCCACCCCCAACCACCAAGATTTCACAGGTGACGGTTTCATCGGAAGTGCCATCGGGGGCGCTACGGGATACTGGGGCAAAGGATAGTAGAGAAATCAGGCTAAAAGACAAGGAAATGATAGATTTTCCGGCAGATACACGTCGAGAAGGCTTCATAAGAGTTAAAATGCAGTGCGTATCAGATGTTACGACAGATGTCTTGACGTTGCCATCACCCGATAAGTTCATCTGCGCGATCGCGTCACCTGTATTATACTTGTAGTATGTTAATGTTATTTAGCGCTAGAGACACAGGTTTATGCCTTACGAACAACTGAAACTGTCCACTGATAAGCCCGTTTTCTCCTGGGCGAATCATGATTTAAGTCATGATGAAACCCAGATGGCAAAAAATGTGGCTTCCCTACCCTTTGTATTTAAACATGTGGCGTTAATGCCAGATGTTCACTTAGGCAAAGGCGCATTAGTTGGGTCGGTTCTTGCCACTAAAGATGCTGTCATTCCGGCGGCGGTGGGCGTCGATATTGGCTGTGGAATGGCAGCGATTAAAACACCATTTAGCGCAGAACAACTGGAGGGGAAACTCAAGAAAATTCGCTTAGATATTGAAGCCGCCATTCCTCTGGGATTTAACCAAAATAAAGAGGTAGAAAAAGATGCCAGCAATTGGCAAGGCTGGACACATTTCAAAGACTTACATCGCGGTGTGCAGGATGTGCAAGGAAAAGCGATGAAGCAGTTGGGTTCTCTGGGTGGCGGAAATCACTTTATTGAAGTGTGCCTCGATACAGAGGATGCCGTGTGGTTAATGCTACATTCTGGTTCTCGGAATATTGGCAATCGCTTGGCGCAATGCCATATTAGCACCGCGAAGGAATTAGCCAAATTAGCCGAAAATCGCTTACCTGATCCCGATTTAGCCTACTTTATTGCTGGAACTCCAGAATTTGCCGCCTACTGGCGAGATTTACAATGGGCGCAGAATTATGCCCGTTATAATCGCGATGTAATGATGGCGCGTTTTAAGCGAATTGTGGAACAACATTTGGCGGGAGGTAAGCCAATCAAGCCCTTGTTAGAGGTAAATTGCCATCATAATTATGCCGAGAAAGAAGTCCATTTTGGGGAAGACGTGTATGTGACGCGCAAGGGTGCAGTACGGGCGCGTGAAGAGGATTACGGAATTATACCAGGTTCGATGGGGGCAAAGTCATTTATTGTCAAAGGGAAAGGGAATCATGCAAGTTATTGCAGTTGCTCCCATGGCGCAGGGCGTTTAATGTCTCGGAACAAGGCAAAGAAAAAGTTTTCCCTGGATGATTTGGTGACACAAACTCAAGGGGTTGAATGTCGCAAAGATGGCGGGGTTTTGGATGAGATTCCCGGCGCGTATAAACCCATTGATGAAGTGATGACTAATCAAGCGGACTTGGTGGAAGTGGTGGCGACGCTAAAGCAGGTAGTTTGTGTGAAAGGTTGATTTGTAGGGTGGGCAATGCCCACCTTATTTGTTATTTGTTGATGCTAATTTACTATAAGTAGGTTGGTGGAAATAAATTTAACTAAATTAAGTTATGTAAACAAGTCTCAAACCCTTACTGTTCCCTAATCTCAACCGTTAACTTTAATTGTGTGCACCCAGCTTAGTCTTACGGATACCGTCCTTGGGCAATTAATACTTGACGATACGACAAACGAGTTGAAGCATTGACTTTGAGTAAAAACACCGTGGCTCGACCTGTTGCTGTCGTACCAATAATGTGAGTTTTTTCTAAGGTAAAGTGATCTGTCCAGATTTGGTAGCGCGGGTTGAACAAAGGGACAATTTCATGAGTAACTGGGTCAAAGATTGTTAAGTCAGAACCCTTATGACGGTTGCAAGATAAACAGGATAATGCAAGATTTTCGGCTACGGTTTGACCGCCGTGTTTTCGAGCAATAACGTGGTCAACTTCATGGCTGTAGATTGAATAATCTTGGTGAATGAGACAGTATTCACATTTACCCCGCGCCCGTTCAATCACTAGCTGACGTAGAGAAGGAGAAATTGAGGAAGTGGCCATTTATCCGATTAAGGCATAAGCTTTGGCTTTGAGCAAAATCATCAGATGCTCTAACTGCTCATATAAATCAAGTTCTGTTGCTTCAGTTTCTGTAAGGGTTCCTTCTCGGTTTTTGTCTAATAGGGTGCAAAGACGTGCTTGAGCTGCAGCTGAAACTTTGAAGGTCGTGATTTCTTGAGGAGTCGGGCGGGTGATCAGAAAGTCTAGAACTTCAGTATAGGCAATTGGAGCATCTGTTTGGCTAGTAACTGATGAAATTTGGTTAGGTAAGGAAATTCTGGGAGAAACGGTTTCTACGAGACGCTGTAGTAATTCCGGGAGACGATCCCGGAGTGGTTCTAGGCGTTGAGCTAGTTCGTCTGGTACTTGAATGGTTAGTTCAGCCATGGTTGCTTTTTCGTGCCTGGAAAACTGCGAGTCTATAACTAGATTGGATGATCTATGCTGTCTTTATCATAAGCTGAATAGATTGATATGAGGAAATCCTAACTCCTAAAAACTCACATCTTTCACCATTATAAACAAGTCAAGTTGTAGGGTGCGTTAGCGAAGCGTAACGCACCGTTGATCTTATCTATCATTGAAGTCAAGATTTAGGGAAATGTTAAATTTAGCGAGTTCTGATTCCAGTTTTTCTAAATCTTCAGTCTCGCACAGACGCTAAATACTAGAATATTCATAGCCACTGTTCTACTTCATTATAATGCCTGAAACTATTACCGCCATCTATGAAAATGGAGTGCTGCGCCCCTTAACTCCCTTGCCCCTGCAAGAACATCAAACCGTGCAGATTCAGATTTTGCCTGAAGATTCAGCAACTCAACTTGAACGTATCAGCCAATCCTTAGCTGCGGCTGGACTGGTTACTCCTCCCCCTCATCAGAACGGTGTTGAACCTGTCTGTGAAGCTACATGGCAAGAATTGACAGAAAAACTAAGAGCTATCCCCGGTAAACCCTTGTCTGAAATCATTATTGAGGATCGGGGCGAATGGTAAATGCTTACTTCCTGGATAGCAGCGCCTTAGTCAAACGTTATATACCGGAAACAGGCAGTGCCTGGATACAAGCGATCGCGGATACTGCAACAGGTCACCTATTATTTATTTAAACTCAGCCGAGAAATATAGTAACGTTAATTTCCCAAATTCCTCACTATCAGGGCGCACGTCTATGCGCCCCTACTCATCCTCATCTGACTCATCCAAATACAGCCGGATAAACTCTTGCGCCGCCGCCGGATCAATCTTCCGCAGTGCCTTCCTGATTTCCAAGACTGCCTCAGCTGCGGGATCTCTCGTTCCGCTAAACCAATAGTGAACTGTTGAGCGACCAATTCCCATCGTTACCGCCAATTTATTTTGGCTGATGCCATAGATCTGCAATACCTGTCTGAGTGCTTCACCCGCTTTTCCCATAGCTTCTATGGTGATCGAATACCTTTGATCACCTCTAACCTTCCGATGATTATTCCTCATCATCTACCGAATTATCACCTAAATACAGTCGGATAAACTCCGTCGCCGCCGCCGAGTTGATCTTCCGCAGCACTTGCACAATATCTTTCACAGTTTCAGCCGTTGGATCTCTCACCTCATTGACCCAACGGTATACATTAGAGCGTCCAATCCCTAATTCTGCCGCTAATCGATATTGACTAATTTCATACGTTTCCAGCACCTTTTTCAAAGCTTTGCCTGCTTGTCCCATGACTCTGAATTGTGGCAAACCCTAACCACTGAGTCAACGGCTCCTTCATAGATTAGGCTATGAGCAGCTATAAGTAGACCATTAAAAATTCCATGACAGAAGATAGCGTCGCTTAATCCCCAAAACTACTCCTCATCCTCATCTGACTCATCCAAATACAGCCGGATAAACTCTTGCGCCGCCGCCGGATCAATCTTCCGCAGTGCCTTTCTGATTTCCAAAACTGTCTCAGCGGAAGGATCTTGAGTGTTTTGATACCAGTAGTGAACCGTTGATCGACCAATCCCCATTGTCACCGCCAATTTATTTTGGCTGATTTTGTACGTCTGCAATACCTGCCTTAGCGCTTCACCTGCTTTTCCCATGGTTTCTATAGTGTCAGAGGCTTATGACTCAGTAAATGTTCATAGTTATGAACTTTGTGCTAAACTGACTTTATGTTCGTTTTTATGAACAAAAACTGCAAAAGTTAGGACAACTCCAATGACTCAAGACTTTATCCGCGATTCCTCCCCAACTCCCAACCCTGCAACCCCTGTACCATCTACGCCCCCGCCAGACAACCGGCACCCTCTAAAAGTCATCGTTATCAGTTCACCCCAAGGCGTCACCCGCACCATTCACACCTTCTATCGCCTCGGCTACGCCCACGTCAGCGAGTGGAGTAAGCCCCAACCCACCCAGAATCCTGGCGAAGTGATGAGTATTCTCTATCGCCGCCTTCGTATCGATTAATGAACAGACTTAACCCCTAACCTCCTTCTCAACCCGGGAAGGGGGAAAAATCAAACCCCATTGAAAACCCAAAAATAGCTATGATGCGAATCCGACACCGTATTCATCCCCAAACCTTTGTCATCACTCTCAACCAAATCGCCAAATACTTGAACATTGATCCCCGGCGCATCCTCAACTGGGAAAAATGGCACAATGTTCTTTGGGTACATATCCAAGGACGGGGCGGTTATTTTGTGAGTTATCGCAATCTCGAACAATGGATCGCCGCTTGCCGTACTCTGATCCGCTTTTGTCCCAATCTAGAAGCCCTAAACCTTCTCTGGTCATTGATTCAGCAAGAATCCCAACGGTATACACAACAGGTCTGGGATCGGCTTCAAGCTATATACCAGCAACGCTACACCGAGTTATCTAGAGGTTCAATGGTGATATCACTTCCATGGACGTGATTGTAAAAATAGCCTCAAACCCTTGTCCTGTCGCCCTGCAAGGATGAACCTGTAAACGACATGGATAGGATAGGGATATCCTTAACGTTAAATTAGGGATTGAATAGCCAGACTTCATCCCTCCTAAGCCGTATAATTGAGGTAATCGGATGAATTTTTATTAAATATTGAATGCAGTAGTCTCGCCGTTTAGCTTCATCAAACTTAGGATTTAGGGCAGGGTTAAATTAGAGTAGTTTCAACGGATTTTCGTCGAAAAATCACATCGTCATTGTGATGTCAATCAATTAACCCAGTGATTGAAAATACAAAGAAATACTGAATTATTCATAACAATAGAAAATAAGTAAATGGTGGGCTAAGTCAAAATAAGGAGCGATCGCCGAGCCAATAACCAAACCAATGGCGATGTTCCAGGTCAGTGACAGCTAGGAACTAGACAGAACGTTTCCCCGTCAGGACTCAGACATTTAGAGACTCTAGATCTGACCCAACCGACTTATTGCTCAACATCTTCCAGCTAAGGCTGGATGTAAGGGCTGCATCTATCGTAGAGCATCAAACAAGTGCGATTATTCACATCGATATCACTATCGATCGCGATCGCGCCCTGTGAGTGAAAGCATCTATGATAAAAGGGTTTTAGTGCATGTCCGAACAATTCCGTCTGTTGCAATCTCTGATTCCGGCGATCGCCAAGGTTCCCGATCTTTACTCAGCATTGGATTTAGTGCTGCATCGCGTCTGTGAAGTCACCCATTGGGATTATGGTGAAGCATGGCTGCCGACGCCTGATTCTGGTCGTTTAACCTGTAGCCAAGCCTGGTCTGGCGATCCCTGTGATCTACAACCATGGCGACGCACCAGAGAAACACTAATATTTCCCCCCAATATCGGCATACCCGGACGGGTGTGGAGATCAAAACAACCAGAATGGATTGACCAAACCAAGGCAAATGGGATTGATCCTGATGCCGAATTCACTCTGCTTAGCGCCACGGATCAGCAACAAGGGTTTCAAGCTGGAGGCGCGATCCCCATTCTCCTCGATGATCGGGTACTCGCTGTCTTAACCTTTTTTACCCGCCACTCTCATCCTGGCGATCGCCAATGGATAGAATGGGTGAGTGCGATCGCGATGCAGTTGGGGTTGGTGATGGAACGCCAACGGTTAACCGAACAACTGCACCAGCAACAAGAATTTAATCAAAATTTAGTCGAAACCCATGGTGGCTTTTTTGTCGCCATTGACTCCCAGGGAAAAACCCGGATGATGAATCCCAGATTACTGGAAACGTTAGGTTATACCCTGGATGAAGTGAAAGGAACGGATTTTGTGAATACGTTTCTTCGAGACGTTGACCGCAAACCCTTTGCCAAATTAATCAAAACCACTGATGAAAAATCAGAATTACAATCGCCCACCGTCCATGAAACCGGAGTCCTGACCAAAGAGGGTCAAGAACTTTGGGTAGAATGGCGTAGCCAACAGGTTTTTAAGAAAAGCGGTGAACTTGACTTCTTTTTTGCCATCGGACGGGATCAGAACGAACATTGTCTCACCCATCAAGAAACAGCCCGTTTAGCCTCGTTTCCCCTATTGACCCCCAATCCCATTGTCGAAATTGATTTAGCAGGGCGTGTGCGTTATCTTAACCCAGAAGCCATGCGCTTGTTGCCCGAATTATTAGAGAGTGAAGCTGAACATCCATTTTTGGCAGAAATGCCCTCGATGATTCGGTTGATGCAGCAGCAAAGTTCCTTGAGACGCGAGGTAAAAATTGGGGAAATTGTTTATGAACAAGTCCTGCATTACGTTCCCGAAATTGAGTGCATTCGCATTTATGCCTTAGATATTACCGATCGCAAACGAGCAGAAGAACTATTATTGTTTAATGCCTTTTACGATCGCCTCACCGGACTAGCGAACCGCGCCTTATTCATGGATCGCTTGCAGCAAGCCGGAAGACGCGCCCAACCGGGTCAAGGGGAGAACCGGGATTCTCCATCCTATCGATTTGCCGTGGTGTTACTCAATCTCAATCGCTTCAAAGTGGTTAACGAAAGTTTGGGGAATCATTTGGGGGATCAACTGCTGCAAGAGTTTGGACAGCGCCTACAAAACTGCTTGCGTCCCACGGATACTGTCGCCCGTTTGGGTGGAGATGAGTTTGCTATCCTGCTAGAGGGGATTCAGGGGGTTTGTGATGCCATTCAAGTGGCAGATGCAATTGAGCAAGCCTTGACATTACCGTTTAACCTGGAAGGGCGAGACGTGTTCATGACAACCAGCATTGGCATTGCCCTGAATACGAATCGCGATCGCCAGATTTTATCGGCTGAAGATATACTCCGTAACGCCAATACCGCCATGCATCGCGCCCGTTCCCAAGGCAAACCGGGCTATGCTATCTTTGATAACCAGATGTTAAGTCCCACGGTTGATCGATTACAGCTAGAAACCGATATGCGGCGTGCGATCGAACGGCAAGAATTTCAAGTTCATTATCAACCCATTGTCTCCCTACTCACTCATCAGATTACCGGCTTTGAAGCATTGGTACGTTGGCAACATCCGCAACGCGGGTTAGTCTTTCCCGCCGAGTTCATCCCCATCGCCGAAGAAACGGGATTAATTATTCCCATGGGGTGGTGGATACTGCGGGAAGCTTGTCGCCAACTCAGTATTTGGCAGCAGCAATTTCAAAGTCCCCAACCCTTGACGATGAATGTTAATTTGTCCTGTAAACAGTTTACGCAAGCGGATTTATTGGCGCAAATTGACCAAATATTAGAGGAAACTAATATTGCGGTTGGTAGTTTAAAGTTGGAGATTACCGAAAGTGTGGTCATCGACAATCCGGAACTGGTCAAAGACTTACTGTTGCAATTGAAAAAACGGCAAATTCATCTGTGTATTGACGACTTTGGCACTGGCTATTCCTCCTTAAGTCGCCTGCATAATTTTCCAATTAGCACGCTGAAAATTGACCGTTCATTTATCAGTCGGATTGGCGCGTTAGGAGAGAATTCGGAAATTGTTCAAGCGATTATCACCCTCGCCCGAACCATGAGTATGGATGTGGTGGCTGAGGGAATTGAGTTATTGGAACAAGTTTCGCCTTTAGTAGCATTGCAATGTCACTATGGTCAAGGGTTTTTATTCTCAAAACCCGTAGACAGTGATGGCGCTATAAAATTACTTCGAGGAAAATCGGTTCAGTTAGAGCGTCAGGTTAGTCGTTCAGTGAGCGTTAAGAATGAAGTCAAAACTTCTGTATCTGTCGAGGATAAGCGAGTACAATGATTTTTTGACGTTTTCTGACATTAGCCGACATTGTATGTCCGTAGTAGTATTAGTTTTATATAGCCGATGTAGGATTAGAGTGTAATCATCGATTTCTCACTCCATGCTCCAAGCTAACTGGGACAAAAGCACACGGCAAAGCATCAAAGGGAAAACCCCACTAATTGGGTTGGGTATAGTCCTACTCTCGCTGTTCTTTCCTTTGTTCCTGAGTGGAGTCGGATTGTTTCTTAGTCTCTGGGTTATTGTCCCAGCGCCTACGTTTTGGATGCTACCGCTAGCCGTGGCTGCGCCAGAAGCGAGTCCTTGGCTGCTGGGTGTGAATGCGATCGCACTAATACTAGCCATCTTAAATTTACACGAAGGCGGGCTTGACAATTTGGCAGTAATCTGTAGCCTGATTGGTTTAATCCTCAGCCTTTTGCCATTAATTCAGTTTCCAGCCGTGAATGCACGAATCGCGGCTCAAATGCTCAAGGATCTGGGTGTAGAGGATTTGGCAACAATTTCCCAGGATGCACCAACACCCATGCGTCCCCAACCTTTTAGTTTAGCCGATGCGTTTCGGGGGATTGCGATAGCGAAGCGCTGCTGCTTTCAGCAGATCGCGGAGGTTCGCATTGATCGAGGGATTATATTTTCTCAGCCGGATGGGGTCAACCTTAAACTCAATATTTACCGACCGTTGACTGTTGGTAAATATCCGGCGATTATTACCATCTATGGTGGGGCGTGGCAAATAGGGACTCCCGATAATAATGAGACATTTAACCGCTACATGGCAAATCAGGGCTACTCTGTGATCGCCATTGATTACCGTCATGCTCCCCAATATCACTTTCCCGCTCAACTGGAGGATGTACAGGCAGCTTTATCCTATATCCAAAGCCATGCTCATGAGTTAGAAATTGATACCGAACGAATCGCGCTCATGGGGCGATCGGCAGGGGCGCAACTAGCAGCACTTGCGGCTTATCATCTAAATACAATTCCGATTCGGGCTGTGGTTAATTACTACGGACCCGTAGATTTAAAAGAAGGATATCATGATTTGCCCTTTCCTGACCCGCTCAACATTCGGGCGATTCTCCGCGCCTTTTTAGCCGGAACGCCGGATGAAGTACCAGAACTTTATCGGCAAGCTTCTCCTATTAGTTATATTAAATCCGATCTGCCTCCTACGTTATTGGTCTACGCGGGTCGAGATCATATCATTAAGGCAAAGTTTGGACGCCAACTCTACGAGCAATTACAAGCGGCTGGGAATTGTGCTGTTTGGTTAGAAATTCCCTGGGCTGAACATGCTTTTGATGCGGTTTTTAATGGCGTGAGTAATCAGTTGGCATTGTATTACACGGAGCGATTTATGGCTTGGGCGTTGAAGTCTTATTGAAAATGAAGCGGGGAACTCAAGTTCCCGCTAAAAGCTCAAACCCGTTAAAACGGGTTATATCATATCCGGTTGCTCACTTTCGATAGTTGAAACTGAAGCTTGGAGATATCGATGATAGAGTTTCTGGCAGAGGTGATAACGGTTTGGGTGTCGCCATCATGCCAAGTTGCGTTCTAATACCAAATCCGATAACGGAACCCCCTTTTGCCATGGCGATTGAAATCGCTGCTACACTTGCCTTGCGTCCGCCTGCGCGAACTGGGTTATATGGGGAATAGCTAACCCGGATTTGGTATAACGTGTCATTCTGAGCGAAGCGTGACGCGCAGCGATAGCGACGTAAGGAGCAGATAAACTGAAAAAAAACAATTATGAAACATCTTGAGGGTAAAATCACAGTAGTCACAGGGGCAACGCGGGGTCTAGGTAAGGGAATTGCGATCGCGCTGGGTGAAGCTGGAGCGATAGTGTATATTACAGGGCGCACCCTGGAGCGTTCAACCTCTGATGATGGTGTATCCGGGAGTCTCCAGGAAACCCAATCCGCCGTTGAACAAGCTGGTGGCGTCTGCATTCCCATGCAAGTAGATCACAGTGACGATGAGCAAGTGCGTTTGTTGTTTGAGCGTATCCAGGATGAACAAGGACAACTGGATCTGCTGGTTAATAATGCTTACGCCGGGGTACAAGCCTTAACAGATGCTTCGGGAAAGCCGTTCTGGGAGAGTGAACCGAGTTTGTGGGATGCTTGCAATAATGTGGGGCTGCGGAGCCACTATGTTGCCAGTATTTTTGCCGCCCGGATGATGACCCCCCATCAGCAAGGACTTATTTGTACCATCTCCTCTTGGGGGAGTTTATCCTATATTTTTAGTCCTCCCTACGGTGCAGGTAAATCAGCGTGCGATCGCTTAGCCGCAGATATGGCGATTGAACTTAAACCCCAGAATATTGCATCCCTGTCAATTTGGCCCGGAATTGTGGGGACTGAAAAGTTTACTCAGTTTGCTGCCAATATGGATGAAAGTACGGCAGCTGACCCGAAAAACTCAGCCATAAAAGAGAGGTACAACTGGGAAACCCCCTTACTCACCGGACGGGTGATTGCGGCGCTAGCCACAGATTCCACGGTGATGCGACGAACCGGGCGGGTGCAGATTGTGGCGGAGTTGGCTAAACACTACGGATTGGTAGACAAAAACGGGGAACGTCCTGTATCGTTACGATCGCTGCGTTTCGTGCTTCCCCTTGTCTTTCCCGCCCTGAGAAAATCCCCCTGGCTGGTGCCTAATATTAATGTACCTTGGTCACTGCTACTGTTACAATCACTTAGCTCCCCTAAAATAGGGGCGGCTGAATAAGTTTTGGGGTGGGGGAAGATGGGGAAGATGGGGAAGATGAGGAAGATGAATGATCAATGACTAGAAAAGAGTTTTATGTGTAGGGGCGGGTTTCACTACTATCATTTTTTTGTCCACCCTAATGTCACTAAACCCGCCCTGTCTAAATGACAGATGACCAATGACCAATGACCAATGACCAATGACCAATGACCAATGACCAATGACCAATGACCAATAACAAACCTACTACAATAAACAGATGACCCAGCTACGCTCAGCCGTTGTCCTGATTACCGGTGCCACCGGTGGCTTTGGACAGGAATTAACCCGACAGTTATTGATGGCAGGTAGCCGATTAATCTTAACGGATTTGAATAAAACCACACTACATCAACAAGCTGAGGAAATTCAGCGCCAAGTCGCAACGGGGGAGGTACTGGCTTGCTTAGAGGCTGATTTGTCGTCTGGCGAGGGCTGTGAATCGCTGTATCATCAGGTTAAAGCCCTGGATAGTCCAATTGACATTTTGATTAATAATGCTGGAATAGGTTTGTTTGGTCGGATGGACGAAGTTCCAGCACCGGAATGGGAACGGTTAATGCAGGTGAACTTAATCACACCAATGCGTTTAAGTTCTTTATTTGTGGCGGATATGATTGCGCGTCAAAAAGGACATATTGTGAATATTTCATCCGTCGCGGGTTGGTTTGCACCAGCAGGGTTGACCCATTATTCTGCCAGTAAATATGGGTTACGGGGGTTTAGTGAGGGACTGTTCAATGAAGTCAGGGACTACAATGTCAAAGTGACAGCCGTTTATCCATTTTTTAGCCGTACCCCCATTCTGCAAGCTAAACGGTATGGCATACTCGCTGAAGGGCATCAAGGTGTGCCAGATTCTTGGACAACTGATCCAGCGAAGGTGATGGCGGCGACGATTCAAGGCATTCAACGGGATCAACTGCACGTCTTCCCGGATGCGATCGCGCAAAATGTCCAATTTTTCAAACGATACAGTCCTAGTTTATTAAACTGGATTACGAATGAGTTTTCCAAAAGATTAAACCGTGGTGCAAGTTAGTCATTCTCGCTCAACAGTACAGCAGGGTAATACCAGTCACAAGCAGTTGATTATCGGTGCAGGGTTTGTGGGATTGGGTATGGCTCAAGCCCTGAAAGCGGCGGGTATTGCCTATGATCAGGTAGATGGCAGTGATGATATCGGTGGCAATTGGTATCACGGGGTTTATGAAACTGCCCATATTATTTCATCCCGAACTATTACCCAATTTACTCATTTTCCCATGCCTGATGATTATCCAGATTTTCCCAGCGCTCAACATATCCGGGATTATCTGAATCGTTTTGCCGATCATTTTCAGTTACGGGAGCAGATTGAACTTAATCGTACTGTTGAGTATGTCCGACCCATTGAAAATAACCTCTGGGAAGTAACCTTTGTCAATGGAGAACAACGGATTTATAAAGGCGTATTACTGTGTAACGGACATCATTGGTGCAAACGGTTTCCAGAATTTGAGGGACAATTTCACGGGGAAATTATTCATTCTAAAGATTACAAAAAACCAGAACAACTGCGGGATAAACGAGTGCTAGTGATTGGCGGTGGAAACT
>NZ_JAVJQP010000139.1:0-23763 GCF_040218875.1 Coleofasciculus sp. D1-CHI-01 | reverse complement strand
TCAGCTTTTGTACTCAATCAAGTACTTAGTCTGGTATGCATCGCTTCCTAGTCCTCTCCTTAATCGTCCAATTGCTTACTCAGACTACTGTGTGGCTGCTCATTTGGCTACTGAGTTACCAAAATGAGCGAACGGTGAGTTATGATTGGCAGATTGATACGAATCGCGTAGAACGAACGGATGGACTCACCAGCATTTTAGGCTATTCCCTCAGCGAAGCCGAACCCACTTATGACTGGTGGCGCGATCGCATTCATCCCGATGATGTGGAACGCATTGATCAGGAGACAGCCACGGCGTTGAGTCAGGGAGACTCCTATCAAGTCGAATATCGCATTCTTCACAAAAGCAACCACTATATTCATATCTTGGATCAAGGACTGGTGGTGGTACGAGATGATCAAGGACATCCTATTCGTGTGATTGGTAGCACCATCGATATTAGCGATCGCCAGCGCACAGAAGCTACCCTGAAACAACGAGAAACCGATTTACGCTTAATTACGGATGCAATCCCGGCGCTAATTGCCTATGTGGATTCAGATTGCCGTTACCGCTTCGTTAATCGCGCCTTTACCACTTGGTTTGGATATCCAGCCGAACAATTAATTGGTCAATCTGTGGCAGACTTTGTCGGTGCAACCCTCTATGAATATATGCGCCGGGATATTGAAGCCGCCCTGGCGGGTGAATCCGTAAAGGTTGAAATGTGGATGCCGTTTAAAGATGGAGGATCACGTTACGTTAGCAGGCAGTATATCCCCGATAGTGATCCGCAAGGGAATGTGAAAGGCTTCTATGCCTTTATTAACGATATTACCGATCTCAAACAAACAGAAGCCGCCTTAGGGGAGAGAGAACAGCGCTTCAGCACCTTATTTAATGGCATGGAAGATTGGGTACTCGTTTATCCCCTCACGGCTGACAATCAACCGGGACAATTAATTGAGGTGAATGAACAAGCTTGTAAACGGTTAGGCTATAGCCGACAAGAACTCCTAACCCTATCGGTTGCGGATGTAGTGGACTTTCCCTTAGCTAATCTTAACCTCAGTTTCCAGAAATTGTTGCAAGAGAAACGAGTGGTTGTCGAATCAGTACATCGCACCAAAGACGGTCAAAAAATTCCCGTTGAAGTTAGTTCCACCCTATTTATGCTGGATGGTTTGCCCACCGTTCAATCCATCTGTCGAGACATTACGGAACGTAAACAGGCAAAGAAAGCGCTACGCCTCAGTCAAGAACGATTTCGGGTTGCCCAAGATCTGTCCTTAGATGGGTTTACTATCCTAAAAAGCCTTCGCAATCCTGCCGGAAAAATCATTGATTTTGAGTGGAGTTATGTCAATCCCATGGCGGCAAAAATGCTGAATCATTCGGTTTCCGAGTTACTCGGTCAACGCCTGCTTAATATCCTACCAGGGAATCAAACCAATAGTGACTTATTTGAGTGCTATGTCAACGTCGTAGAAACCGGAGACCCCCATGATATCGAAGTGCGCTACGAATCAGAAGGAATTGTTGGCTGGTTTCGCAACATGGCAGTCAAATTAGACGATGGCGTCGCCATTTCCTTTAGCGATATTACCGAACAAAAACAAGCCGAGTTCGCACTACGCAAAAGTGAAACGGTTCTCAATGCCTTTATTGCCAGTTCCCCCATTGGTATGGCATTTTTTGACCATGACTTACGCTATCTTTATGCCAATGAAGCCTTAGCAACAATGAATGGAGTCCCCCTGAGTCACCATTTAGGTTGTACTCTTTGGGAGGTAGTGCCACAGATGGCATCTGAATTTGCCCCCCTGCTGCGTCAGATTTTACAGACTCGGCAATCGGTGCTGAACTTTGAGTTTAATGGTGAAGTTCAACCGGGTATTTATCACCATACTTTAGCCAATCACTTCCCCGTTTGCTTACCCGATGGTGAACTATTGGGAGTGGGTGTCACTGTGATGGAGATTTCTGAACTCAAGCGGGTAGAAGCCGCCTTACGCATGAGTGAAGCCTTTGCCCACGCCAGAGTGCAAGAGTTAGAAACGTTGATGGAAATTACCCCAGCGGCACTTTGGATTGCCCATGATCCTGACTGTCATCAGATGACGGCTAACCGGATGGCGTACAATTTAATGCGGATGCCACTAGGTTCCGTGACAACCGCCACCCCTGCTGATGGTTCCCATCCTCTGCCCTTTAAACAATATAAAAACGGACAAGAATTTCTCCCCGAAGACTTACCGATGCAGCGTGCAGCCAGAACCGGACAAGAGATCATTGATGAAATCGAATTGGTTTTTGAGGATGGCACAGTGCGCTTCATCTATGGCAAAGCCGTTCCCCTGTACCACGACTCTGGTGAGGTGCGCGGCGTGATTGGTGCATTTGTGGATATCACCGAACGCAAACAGGCAGAACGAGAGCGTGAACAACTTCTAGCACGAGAACGTGCCGCCCGTAAAGAGGCAGAATCTGCGAACCGGATTAAAGATGAATTTCTGGCGATTTTGTCTCATGAATTGCGTTCTCCCCTGAATCCTATCCTGGGATGGACAAAGCTACTCCGCAGTCGTCAGTTTGATCAAGCCGCAACCGATAAGGCGTTGGCAACCATTGAACGCAATGCCACGATTCAAATTCAGTTAGTGGATGACTTACTCGATGTTGCCCGAATTCTGCGCGGAAAAGTTTCTCTGACTCGTCATCGGCTTGATTTAGCGATCACGATTAAAGCCGCAATTGAAACAGTGCATTTGGCGGCGGAGGCGAAATCGATTCAAATTCAGACTCATTTTATCGGTAAAGTGGGTTTGATTGATGGGGACTCTGGGCGGTTACAACAAGTGGTGTGGAATTTACTCTCCAATGCGGTGAAGTTTACCCCATCCGGGGGACAGGTTGAGGTGACATTGGCGGCGGTGGATGACTTTGCCCAGATTACGGTAAGCGATACAGGTATCGGAATCTCTGCCGATATTCTTCCTCATATTTTCGACTATTTCCGTCAAGCAGACAGTTCCATGACGCGCCAATTTGGGGGATTAGGATTAGGACTCGCGATCGCACGTCATATTGTGGACTTACATGATGGCATAATCCAGGCAGAGAGCCCAGGAGAAGGACAGGGTGCCACGTTTACCGTGAAATTCCCCCTGCTTCCCAATCAAAGGAAACCAACGCCAAATACCCCGGATTGCCAACGCCAGCCCGATACCCCTCCTCTGCAAGGGATACGAGTCTTATTTGTCGATGATGAACCTGACACACGAGAACTGATTGGGATTATTCTGCAACAAGCTGGGGCAGAGGTGATAACAATGACATCAGCACTGGAGGTGTTGTCACAGTTCAACCAGTTAACTATTGATATCCTGGTGAGTGACATTGGTATGCCCCAGATGAATGGCTATGATTTATTGCAACAGATTCGGGGTATGTCCTCAAGCCAAGCCCAAATTCCGGCGATCGCATTAACAGCGTATGCGGGAGACTCCAATCAGCAGAAAGCCCTAGCCGCCGGATTTCAGCAGCATCTACCCAAACCTGTTGACCCCAAAGATTTGATTCAGGCGATCGTCCGGTTAATGAAACAGAGACATAAATGATTTCTATTACATTAAGGGTGGGCATTTGTCAATCTGCTTTAAGGCTGATTCTATGAAATATCTGTAAAGATTTCCGGACAATTTTAAAGAGTTGGCAAACTCTCCGGATTTTTCACCCATTGAGCGCCATTGGCTGATAAAACTGAATACTATAGAAACCTAAGTGTTGAGCCAAGCCGTTTATTTAATCATGCCAACTCATCCCAAATAAAGCCGTAACCATTATTACAACAATTAAAGTTTGGCTGACTCTACAGGGTTAACGACAAGAGTGAACCCTTCAGATTAATGGTTAGCAAATTAGAGAAAAAACTGTCTTTTCTCGATAAATATTAATGCAAGTTTGTAGGTAGATGAATTAGCTCTTCCTAAGGGGAGAGTTTTTTGTTTTTATAAACAGTTTAACTTCACAAAAACTTTATAGAAAGTTTATTTTAACTTTATTGATCTGCGTAAAAATACGGTTATAGTTAAATTGTGGTCAGGAAAAAACAAAACGAACCTTAAAATCACAGTCGTTTGAAGTAATTTTTCGGAGACTATACCGAAACAATAGCAACCACCAAAAATATAGGTGGTACAACGTTTCGCAATCATCCTCAATCAGGATATTACCTCCTGATTAATTTAAACGAGGGTATCATTTTCAAACCAACTATTTACGAAGGAGAAAATCTGATGGCTGTACAATTTACAACAATTATCGCTGATACAACAGGTAGTACCAGTTTGTTCGATCCCGATTTTTATGGTATTTCCTTTGATCAGGGTCTGCCGAACACATATATCAAGTCAGTTACCTTCGATCTAAGCGCTGGGGGGGATACGGATGCAAATTTTGATCCGTCTCAGCGTTTGTCTCCAGTAGACCTTGTGGGTTTAACGGCTAGCGATATTTCTTTTTCTCCTGATAGTGGATTCGATTTCCCAACTGTAACCATCAACTTTGCTCCCGACTCCTTTGGTGTGGGAGATTCATTCCGCTTCTCAATAGACACAGACAGTCTTTCTGGTGGTCCAGGTATTGCATTAGACAGTGGTGGTGCTTTCGGACTGCAGGATGTTTCCTTTGAAGTAACCTTGCAAGATGGCACCTCTTTCGTCTCCACATTTGATACTGTTAGTTCTACTCAGTCTATAGCTGAAATCAGCACCCATGAATCAATTGTGGGAACCTCAGGAAATGATCAACTCAACGGTACATCGGCTAACGAGTACATCCAAGGTCGAGCGGGCGATGATACGATAAATAGCAACGGCGGCGAAGATTTTCTCTTTGGTAACGCAGGTAACGATACAATTGCCGGAAGCCACGAGAGTGATTATATCGATGGTGGCGCTGATGACGACCTTCTCTACGGTAACGGCGGCGGCGATACCATCTATGGTAGAGGTGGCGATGATGGTTTATACGGTAGTTCTGCTTCGGATTATCTCGATGGTGGTAATGGTGATGACACCCTTTACGGAAATGGCGGTCGAGATATCCTTATCGGTGGTCGTGGTGATGACTTAATCTACGGTGGTTCATGTCCTGATTATATTCTCGGTGGCCAGGGCGACGACATCATTTACGCCAATGGTGCCAATAATGGAGCAGATTACATTGATAGTGGTGTTGGTCAGGATACCATCTGGCTGGGTCACGGTGATGCCGATGTCGTCCTCTCACAAGGAGTTGGATTCGATGTGATTAATAACTTCCAGCTTGGTCAGACGTCTCTAATCGTTAGTGATGTTAGTGCGTTGAGTTTCGCTGATGGTGCAAATGGTGCCCAAATCTATCAAGGCAGCGACTTGTTAGCCACCGTGAGTTGGCAGTCTGCTAGCACATTTGCCGATAACGCGAATGACATCTTTGTCGCTGCCTAGATATTTCGTCTGATGTTTTAGTCTTTCTTAGCAATAGCCGGATTGGTTGCGAAGCCTACACCATACCTGTACTCAGGTTGGTGTAGGAGTATGTCACTCTAGTCGAACCAAGCGGGAGATGCAAAGTATCTCCCAATTTTTTTTGTCTCAGTCGTATAGCCCTAGGTAGGGATTGCTTCAGGGAGTCTTGTGGTGGGGAGAGGGAACAGGCAGACTTCGGCTAGCGCTCAGTCTAACACAGGGAACAGGCAACAGAGAAATATCCTGACGTATCGATTCGATAAGTAGTTGTAGGTTAGGTTTCCTGTCGTTAACCCCAGCGAATCAAGGGCTAAAGCCCTTACTACAAACTACGTATAGCAACGTGGCATAAGTGCATATCCTGGTAATCACCCAGAGATATAGAACAATGTACCTGGGATCAGCCATAGGATAATCCGATGCCGAACATCACCCAACTCGCCTCGAAAATAGATAAGGTAAAAGTCTATGCGGCGGGTGCAACCGTTAGCCGTATCGCCGACTTGCACCTAGAGAATGGAGAAACGCCAGAACAAGTCGAAATTTCAGGACTTCCCCTAGCGCTAGATGACAGTAGTGTGCGAGTACAAGTTGAGGGAAATGCCAATCCAGTAATTCCTACCGATATTCGCATCAGTCTTGCGGTTCCTTCTCACCCAGAACTCCCCAACTCCCCCGCCGAGGAACAACTGCACCAAGCTAAAGCCGAAGTGAGGCGCATTCAAGAGATGATTGCCCTAATTGATAATGAAATCTCTGTCCTCAAACAGCTTCATGTACCCAATCAACCGAAAGCAGAACCGGGAAAAGCACCACCCCCTTCACCTTTAGCCGCCCGATTAGCGATCGCGAATTTTCAAGATGAACAAATTCGTAGCCGTATTCAGGAACGACGGGAAATCCAGGAAACCTTACAGGAGGCAAAAACCCACTTAGACGAGTTATTACACAAACAGAAACTGGCGTCAACCGCCCAACAGGTGAAACCGCACGAATTGCGGAAAATGGTGATTATCAGCTTAAGTTATCCGGGGGAGGTGACAGTTTCCCCGCAACGGTTAATTGTCGAGTATTTCGTTCCTGGCGCACGCTGGACACCCACCTATTTATGCCGTTTAGAGAGTAGCACAAATACCGCCGCGATCGCGGTTCGGGCTTTTTTGTGTCAGCGCACAGGAGAAGATTGGTCTGGAGTTCGCTTAGAACTATCAACAGCTAACCCGATGACGTGGTGTGAGTTACCTGAATTACCCTCACTGCGGTTAGGACGCACCCAACCTATCCCTAGAAAATCCGGTTGGCGTTTACCTCCCCTTGGTGCAACAATGCTGTTTGCCGATTATGACCGTCAGAAGCCGCAGGTGGTCACTGGACAAAGAGCCTTTACACAACCAGCGAGTACACTCAACAGTTCATCCTACAATCTGGAACTGAATCTGATTAATCAACATCGGGATCAAAAACTGACACAGAAGAAAGCACAAGAGGATCTGGATATGGAGCTTGAATGCCTCCTGTCCGATACCGATAAGGCTATGGAGTTTCATAACCTGTTCGATGAATCAAGAGACGAGTTTGCTGACCTTGACGCCATGCTGTCCGATGCACCAAAAGAAACAGAATGCGACTTAGGTGAATCCTTGAGTCAACTCATTAGTGATCCGGTGATTAACAACGATGACCTACTGACTTACAATTTAATGCGACTTCCCGACGCAGATGACCCCAATAAGCGAGGGAAATTACTGCTTCAAAACCAGCAATATGTTTATCTAGAACTCCTCAAGCAACAGCAGTTTGTGGTAAATTTTAATGTCTTAGAAATCGTCAACCAGGCTATATCAACTTCACAGCAATGTCTGTCTACCCCATTACCATTTGGTGGACTATCAGTACGTAACGCCGCAGGTTCCTTTGATTATGCTTATCTTGCCGATGGACGGGTGGATGTTCCGTCAGATGGACAATTTCATGCCGTAGCACTAACTAGCCAAAGTACCGATGTCAACCTGCGCTATATTGTCGTTCCCCGTGAAGATACCAATGTCTTCCGAATCGCCCAACTTTGCAATCCTTTAGACGCCCCACTCTTAAGCGGTTCAGCTGATATTTATGTCGATGGTGAGTATATCTTATCCACGACATTACCCACCGTACCCGCCAAGGGACAAGTTGAATTAGGTTTAGGGGTCGAACAAGGGATAAAAGTGGCTCGAAACACGACGTATCAGGAAAAACGTTCCAGTCAGTTATTAGTCGCATTCAACGAACTCCATCACCACCTTACAATTGACATTGCTAATCGTTTAAACAACGAAGCACGGATTGAGATCCGAGAACGGATTCCCGTTCCCCAGGAAGGAGAAAAAGTTGATGTAGAACTTGGTCAAGTTTCCCCGCAATGGCATAAATACGAACAAGAAGAACGCGGACAACCTATTCAAGGTGGATATTGCTGGCGGATACAAGTACCCAGTCAACAACAGGCAAAATTATCAGCACAGTACACCATTAAAACCTACGCCGATAGTGAAGTAATCGGTGGGAATCGACGGGAATAGTTCGTTCGTAGTGAGGGGCTTTAGCCCTCTCTAGCTAGGCGTTATAGCACTCTTCGTGCTTACTACAAACTACGCTATTGTCAGGTCAATGGAGAAATAAGCTGTTCGGCATTTAAACCTTAATATCAATAATGGCGCAATCCCTGTAGTGCGTTAAGCGAAGCCATGCCGCAGGCTTTGCATCTTGCTCGCTACTAATACCCAATTTAAATGCATGACAGCTTATCCTAACGTATCGATAAGTGCATATCCCGGTAATCACCCAGAGATATAGAACAATGTACCTGGGATCAGTCATAGGATAATCCGATGCCGAACATCATCCAACTCGCCTCGAAAATAGACAAAGTTAAAGTCTATGCGGCTGGTGCAACCGTTAGCCGTATCGCCGATTTGCACCTAGAGAATGGAGAAACGCCAGAACAAGTCGAAATTTCAGGACTTCCCCTGGCGCTAGATGATAGCAGTGTGCGAGTACAAGTTGAGGGAAATGCCAATTTGGTGATTCCTACCGATATTCGCATCAGTCTTGCGGTTCCTTCTCACCCAGAACTCCCCAACTCCCCCGCTGAGGAACAACTGCGCCAAGCCAAAGCCGAAGTAAGGCGAATTCAAGAGACGATTGCCCTAATTGATAACGAAATCTCTGTCCTGAAAAAGCTTCATGTACCCAATCAACCGAAAGCAGAACCCGGAAAAGCACCCCCCCCTTCACCCCTAGCCGCCCGATTAGCGATCGCAAATTTTCAAGATGAGCAAATCCGTAGTCGCATTCAGGAACGACGGGAAACCCAAAACAGCTTAAAGGAGGCAAAAACCCACTTAGACGAGTTATTACACAAACAGAAACTGGCGTCAACCGCCCAACAGGTGAAACCCCACGAATTGCGGAAAACGGTGATTATCAGCTTAAGTTATCCGGCACAGGTGACAGTTTCCCAGCAACGATTAATTGTCGAGTATTTCGTTCCTGGCGCACGCTGGACACCCACCTATTTATGCCGTTTAGAGAGTAGCACGAATACCGCCGCGATCGCGGTTCGGGCTTTTTTGTGTCAGCGCACAGGAGAAGATTGGTCTGGAGTTCGCTTGGAACTCTCAACCGCTAACCCAATGACGTGGTGTGAGTTACCAGAATTACCCTCACTGCGGTTAGGGCGTACCCAGCCTGTCCCCAGAAAATCCGGTTGGCGTTTACCTCCCGTTGGTGCAACCATGCTGTTTGCCGATTATGACCGTCAGAAGCCGCAGGTAGTCACGGTATCTGAACAGTTCCAAAACCTGGAATCATCTTCAATTGATGTGTCATCAGTACAAGAGTTGAACTTAGGAGGAAAACAGACTGTAAGAGAAAATCTACAAAAGAATAGAACCTCAACACCAAGAGCCTTTACACAACCACCGAGTAAACTCAACAGTTCATTCTACAATCGATTATTACAGTTAGGTTATGCTGATAAACAGCAGATAGAACAAGCGCGGATAGAAAGCCGTAAGTCAGGACGACCTCTGACCGATATTATTGAATCAATTACCGGGCGTCAGTTGTCACCCGACTTAATCCGCCATTACAAGAAACAGCAACTGTTTGAACTCAAAACAATTTATGGTGTTGAATCTCTTGATCCAGAACTTAGTGAAATTTCCGGACACCAAGTCAAGGAACTAATTGAAAGCCTCATTCCCCTTGACATCTGTAGTCGCTATCGTTTAGTCCCGTTATCCAAAAATGATGGTCAACCCCCATTCGTTCTGGTGGCAATGGTTGATCCGGATAATCTGGATGCCCAAGATGATCTCAACCGGATTCTCCGCCCTCAAGGAATTGGGCTACGGCGGATGGTGATTACCCAAGAAGATTATCAGCATCTGATTAATCACTATCGGGATCAAAAGTTGGCACAAGAGAAGGAACAAGAAGCGGCTAAACATACAGATATTAGTCAGGATTTGGATTGTCTTACCTCGGATGCACCAGAAGAAACAGAATGCGACTTAGGCGAAGTCTTGAATGAAGGGAGTGCTGGGATAATTAACTTGGTGAATCGTATTCTCATCAAAGCCCTGCAAGAGGGAGTCTCCGACATTCACATCGAACCCCATGATCCATTTTTATTTGTTCGCTTCCGTAAAGATGGCGTACTGCGGCCAGCCTTCGATCCCTTACCAAGAAAAATTAAAAATGCCGTGGCTAATCGTGTCAAAATCATGGCAAATTTAGACATCAACAAACGTCTATTGCAAAGTGGTCAGTTTCAGCGTCTGTTTCAGAGACGCATGGTCAATTTATTCGTCGAAATCATCCCGGCTCGGTATGGAGAAAATATTTACATGAAGGTGCAAAAAACAGTATTTGGTTTCTCAATGGAGTGGATCAAAAATGACATAATAACTTACAATTTAATGCGACTTCCCGGCGCAGATGATGCCAATAAGCGAGGGAAATTATTGCTTCAAAACCAGCAATATGTTTATCTAGAACTCCTCAAGCAACAGCAGTTTATGGTAACATTCAATGTCTTAGAAATCGTCAACCAGGCGATATCAACTTCCCAAGAATGTCTGTCTACCCCATTACCATTTGGTGGAGTATCAGTACGTGATGCAGCAGGTTCCTTTGATTATGCGTACCCTGCCGATGGACGGGTGGATGTTCCGTCAGATGGACAATTTCATTCCGTAGCACTAACTAGCCAAAGTACCGATGTTAACCTCCGCTATATTGTCGTTCCCCGTGAAGATACTAATGTCTTCCGAATTGTTCAACTTTGTAATCCCCTAGATGCTCCACTTTTAAGTGGTTCAGCTGATGTTTATGTTGATGGTGAGTATATCTTATCCACGACATTACCCACCGTACCCGCCAAGGGACAAGTTGAATTGGGTTTAGGCGTCGAGCAAGGGATAAAAGTCGCTCGAAACACGACGTATCGGGAGGTGCGTTCCAATCAGTTATTAGTCGCATTCAACGAACTCCGTCACCACCTGACAATTGACATTGCTAACCGTTTAGCCAACGAAGCACGGATTGAGATCCGAGAACGGATTCCTGTACCCCAGGAAGGAGAAAAAGTTGATGTAGAACTTGGTCAAGTTTCCCCGCAATGGCAGAAATACGAACAAGAAGAACGCGGAAAACCCATTCAAGGCGGATATCGCTGGCGGATAAAAATACCCAGTCAACAACAAGCAAAATTATCAGCACAGTACACCATTAAAACCTACGCCGATAGTGAAGTAATCGGTGGCAATCGACGGGAATAGTTCGTTCGTAGTGAGGGGCTTTAGCCCTCTAAAGTTAGGCATTATAGCACTAAAGTGCTTACTACAAACTACGCTATAATTTACAGAGGTCAATTATGCCATCAATTACACCCCAACAAGACATTCAATCCTTAACCCTCGACGCCCCTGTCACCCTCGTTACCCTTCTCGAAGACCGCGCCTTAGTGCAACGCCGGGGGAAAGCCAATCTAACATCAGGATTATGGCGCATCACCGTAGAAAATGTCGCCCCAGTGCTTTCCGATAAATCCCTGCGGGCAGAATTTGCAGAAAACTATGATAATGCCAGAATTAATGATGTCCGCGTTCGTCGCCAGATAATCGTCAAAGACGAAGAACGACCCGAAGACATTCAACCATTGTATAACGACTTGCGATCGCACCAGCATCACCTCGCCATAGTTTCAGAAGACTCTCAACATCAGAAGTATTGCTTTAAACAAGTCAATACCATCTTAACCAAAGCCTTACAAGAATTACCCATTGATGCCGTTTGGGGACAAATTGACCCCAAAACCTGGCGGGAACAATTGCAAACCCTGTTTAAACAACTCCGTGAATTACGGACAGAAAATTTAACCAGCGGTGAACATCAAGCACAACTCAGACGGCAAATTGATGACATAACCACTCACCTCGAAGCCCTATCCCGTCCAGATACAATTTACACCGCCAAAATTGAATCTGATTTAATGATTTCTGACGCTGGAGACTATGAAATTACCTTCGATTACGTCGTTCCCAATGCCTTATGGCGTCCTTGGCATCAAGCCCGTCTGCTAGTCCCAACTACTACGCCTTCATCACCAGCTACTCTATCATTTCGGATGGATGGGTGTGTCTGGCAAAATACAGGAGAAGACTGGACGAATGTTGATTTAGTCTTTTCCACCGCCCGCACATCTCTGGGGACTGAACCCCCTCTTTTAAGCGATGACAAATTAAATGTCAAAGAAAAATCTCGACAAATTATTGTTGAAACTCGAAATCAGCACATTCAAACCACTGGACTCGGTACAGGTGTCACCCCTCCGCAGAGAGAAACGACCAGTTCAGTTAACTTACCTGGTGTTGATGATGGCGGCGAAGTCCGGACGCTTCGCCCTAACCAAAAAGCCACAATTCCCTCTGATGGTCGTCCCTATCGGGTGCCAATTTTATCCTTTGAGTCTAAGGCTGAGATTGAGTATATCTTAATGCCAGAACTCTCCTGTCAAGTTGTTATCAAAAGCGAACAAATTAATTCATCAACCTGTCCCATTCTCGCTGGACCTGTGGACTTAGTACGTTCATCCGAATTTGTCGGCAAAACTGCCATTGGATTCATCGCACCTGGGGAAAAATTTGCCTTGGGATGGGGGTCTGATGAAGCCATGCGGGTGCAGCGTAGCCAAACGAAAAAACAAGAAAAAGACCATCTAACCAAGTGGAAACGAGTGATTACGCAAACCCAGTTATTTCTCTCTAATATTGCCGCTGAACCGAGAAAGATTACAATAACAGAGCGGGTTCCGGTGTCAGAATTAGAGCAAGTCAAGGTAAAGGTTTTAACCAAAAAGACTACCAATGGAGTTCAAGCAGATAATGATGGATTTTGTACCTGGAAATTCACCCTCGCGCCTTACTCTCAACGTCAAGCCACGCTAGTTTATCAAGTGGCAACAGCGCCAGAGGTGAAAGGAGCATTGTAAGGGTACGGTATTGCCCATTCTCAACCCCTCACCCCCAGCCCCTCTCCCGATACTGCTGGCGAATTGGAAAAACCTAACCCCCCAGCCCCCTTCCCAACCCCCCTCGTTCCCCCCTACAAGAGGGGGGAGGACAGAGGATGTTTCACTTTTTTTGCACGGGGAGGACAAAGGATGCTTCGCTCTTGTGGCACGGAAGGGGGAGCATCAAAGCCCCTCCAAATAAAAAATATATTCCGCTTCCCTCTCCTTGTAGGAGAGGGCTAGGGAGAGGTTCGGGGAGGGGGAAAGGGGAGGGGTCTGACCCCTCAGTTAATGACCAGCAGTATCCTTGATGGGAGAAGGGGTTAGGGGATGAGGGTGAAATACTTGCCAGTTGTGCTTTTCACCTGAACTTGACACCAATGGGTAATGCTGTGTCCCTACAGCTCAAACCACTGGATTGGGTAATGGAGGATTGTTCTTTAATGACTCGACCAACCAATACGTTATCATTTCTCCTTTTCCTTTAACGGCAATTTTTCCCCGTTGTTCAAAACGATATTGCTCTTTTAAACAGGTATAGGTGGCTTCGGTGACTTGAATTTTACCGGGTAAACTTGATGATTCCATGCGAGAGGCAACATTAACCGCATCTCCCCATAAATCATAGATAAATTTCTTGGTTCCTATCACACCTGCGACAACTGAACCCGTGTTTACACCAATGCGGATTTGTAGCTGTTCACCATAGCTTTCTTGAAAATCGGCGATCGCGTCTCGCATATCTAGCGCCATTTGCGCCACGGCTTGAGCATTATTGGCTTTATAGACGGGTAATCCACCCACAACCATATACGCATCGCCAATGGTTTTGATTTTTTCTAACCCATGTTGCTCAGTTAATTGATCAAAAATTGAGAAAATTTCATTGAGTAAGTCAACCATTTCCGTAGGTTTTATCTTTGCCGATAATGGGGTAAAACCGACAATATCCGCAAACAAAATCGTCACATCAGCGAATTGTTCGGCAATCGCCGTTTTCTCTTTTTTCAGGCGTTCAACAATCGGAGCGGGTAAAATATTCAGTAATAATTCTTCAGAACGTTCTTGAGTTTTTTTCAGGGCAATATCGGTGATTTGCCGCTCTAATTCAGCTCCGGCTCTAGCGGCAAATATTTTTAAGACTAATTCCCGGGTTTCATCATTGAGCATGGGTTGAGTGTCTAGGACAGCAATATGACCAATGACATTCCCTATGGAATCAGTTAAGGGAATTCCGGCATAGCTTTCGGCTTTTAAGTCCACTAAATCTTGATCATCAGGAAAACTCGCGATAATATTGTCAGAATAGCAATAATATTTGTTATTTTGAATCACTTCCTGACAGGGTGTTCCCAGCAAATCATATTCAATATTTTTGACAAATTCATCGTCCTGCCAAAAGGCTAATGTCCGGACTCGTTTTTGTTTAAAATCTAGACATTCGGTAACAAACGCATAACGAACTGACAAAATTTCGGCAAGTTGGCGCACACAAGCGTTGAAAAACTCACGCCCTGTTTTGGTGGCGGTTCCTTCAACAATTAATTGTAAGGCTTCTTCGCGGCGTTTGCGATCGCTAATATCTCGCATCACCACTATAACGCTATCCTGGGATAGAGGTGAAATCTTGGCAGAGAAGTCTGTTCTGCCGTTTTCTAACTGGAGACTATATTCAACTTCAATCGTTTCCTGGCGTTCTAATACCTTTTGAATCGTACTGTATACTAAATCGGCTTGGGGTTGGGGTAAACTTTCATGGAGTGTCTTGCCTACGGCGAGTTGGGGAGATTGAGAGACCAACTCATGGTTGGGTGTGGCGATTTTGAGATAGCGCCCCTGGGAATCCAAAACTAACACCAGTTCAGTCATGGCGTGGAATAAGGCGCGAAGTTCTGCTTCTGATGTGGTTAAAGCCGTTTTAGTTTTTTGCAGTACGTCTACGGTTTTTCCGAGTTTTTTATTGCGATGTTCGAGTTCACTTTGCAGGCGTTTAAGGTTTAATTGGGTTTGGATTCTGGCTAAAACCTCTTCAAATTGAAAGGGTTTGGTGATATAATCAACACCGCCATATTGAAAGGCTTTAACCTTTGTCTCAGTATCCGAAAACGCACTCAGGAAAATAATCGGGATAGAACTTGTTTTCGGATCAGCTTTGAGTTGTTCACAGACTTCATAGCCACCTAATCCGGGCATATTGATATCTAGGAGGATTAAGTCTGGGGGAAGCAGCCGAGCGGCATTTAATGCCATTTCACCATTAATGGCTTTGCGGATTTGATAGTTGTAGTCTGATAAAAAATCTGATAAAAATTTAATATTGTGGGGTTGGTCGTCAACAATGAGAATATCGGCGATGAATTTGTTGTCATTGGTCATTTGTCAAAACACTGATTTCACGGATTTATTGGAGAGATTTGGGTGGGGAAGTGAAAGGTTAGTGACACTGATTTCACGGATTTATTGGAGAGATAGTCAAGTTTATCAGTTGATCAAATTGATAGGTTTCTACTAACTCAATTAGCGCCTCAATGAGTTGAGATTGTTCCTCAGGAATTTGATCAATTAGGCTTAAACATAGGGCATCGTTACAGGAACTCGCCGCGTAGTGAAGTTGCTCAATCCATTCGGATGACATGATCGTGAGATCATTGGCATTTAGAGTATAATCCGATGGAGATACGCTGGCATCGGTAGCATCAGAAACCGTTTCGGCTGTTGTGTTCTTGGAATACTCCACCCCTAAATATTGACTGGCAATTTCTAGAATTTCCTCCCGCTGAAACGGCTTGCTAATAAACGCATCACATCCGGCGGTTAAACATTCCTCTCGCTTATGGGCAAACGCACTGGCGGTAATCGCAATAATCGGCGGAATCGTGGCAAAATTCGACTGTTTAATCTGTCGAGTGGCTTGATAACCATCCATAATCGGCATATACATATCCATGAAAATCAGTTCAGGTTGCCATTGTTGCCAAAGCGCGATCGCGGCTTGTCCATTCTCTGCTGATTTCACCTGAAAACCCACTTCTTTTAACAGCGTTACCAATAGCTGGCGGTTTACCAGATGATCTTCAACCACTAAAATTCGATAGGCGGGTTGTCCGGGGGCTAATTCCGTCACCTCCTTGAAATCAGAGGCTGGAGTATCGGGGATAGATTCTGTTAATTCTACCTGAATTTGGAATTTAAAACAACTTCCTTGTCCCAATTCACTTGTGACAGTAATTTCACCGCCCATCAATTGCACAAATTTCTGAGAAATCTTTAATCCTAACCCGGTTCCTTCGTGGGTATTTTGCCCAAGTTTGGTCTGCTTAAAGGCTTGAAATAACTCATCCCTGTCTTCTTTAGCAATTCCGGGTCCGGTGTCAGCTACTTCAAATCCCAGGTTCACGGTTTTACCCTGACTAACCCTCGATACTTCTAGGGTAACTTGACCGTTTTCGGTGAATTTAATCGCATTACTCAGCAAGTTAATTAAGACTTGACGCAGTTTATGTTCATCGGTTCTAATCCATTGGGGAACGGTATCGTCTCGCTGAACCCTTAAGCGTAATCCTTTGGACTTTGCCTTGAGTTGGAACATGGATTCCAGACGGCGCAAGAGTTGATGTAAATTACAGTCAGTTTCCGCTAAGGTTATCCGCCCCGCTTCAATTTTTGACATCTCTAAAACATCATTAATCAACTCCAGTAAATGTTCACCACTGTGATTAATGATTTCCATGTACCCTTGATGCTGGGCGGGTAAGGATTGATCGCGCTGCATGAGTTGAGTAAATCCTAAAATCGCATTCATGGGCGTGCGGAGTTCGTGACTCATATTGGATAAAAACTCACTTTTTGCCCGATTTGCTGCATCTGCTGCTTCTTTTGCCTGTTGAAGTTCGATGGCTTGGTTTTGGGTTTGGGCAAAGAGTTCAGCCTGTTGAACCGCGACGCCAAGCTGATTGCCAATTTGGGTAACAATTTGTACCTCTGCGGGTTGCCATTGTCGAGGATTACTGTTTTGATAAACGCCTAAGAGTCCCCATAGTTGCTGACCACAAAAAATGGGGGCGATGATATAGGCTTGGGCTTGCATTCCTTTGAGCAAGTTGAGATAACACTCGGAAAAGTTAGCTTGTTCAACATCAAAGACGCAGCAATAGGTGTTCTTTTGTCGATAGATTTCACCCTGTCGTTCTTGCAGATACGTGTCTTGAACCAATCCATCTGCACCGATTAATTGAGTGGCAAAACAGTGGGAATTAACCGTTGTGGTTTGGGCAAAGGTAGAGGAGTTTTTAGGGTCAAGAAGTAAAGCCTGCCAACCGGAGGCAACGGATTCGGCAACGATTTCCCCACTCCAATCCGGGTTAAACTCATAAATCAGAACGCGATCGCAGTCAATAGCTTGTTGTAATTCAGCCGTTGTCGCCTTAAAGATGGTGTCTAAATCTAAGCTTTGGCGCATTTGCTGGATGACGCGGTTAATTGCTTTTTCCCGCTGCGCCATCAATTTGATCGCGGCTTCGGCAGCAATTCGTTCTTGAATTTCAGTTTCTAACGTAGCATTAGTTGCTACTAATTCTGCGGTGCGTTCCTCAACCCGAAATTCTAAGGCTTCGTAGGCGCGATGTTTTTCGTCTTCTGCCCATTTCCGTTGCAATTCTGTGGCGGCGCGGGCGGCAAATACGTTCATCATCGCTTGATCTAAATTGGTGATGCACAAAGGTTTGACATCACAAATACCCAGCATCCCAATTATTTGTTGATGTTCGTCGAGTAAAGGAATCTCCACGCAATGTTCGGTATCCTTTGTATCGGGAAAAAGTTGCTGCCAATTGTCAGCTTCGTTACCACTCTGTTGGGTTTGGGGAATGATTTGACAGGAGGTAGACTGGAACTGGGACACCTGACAGGATGTGATGCAACAACCAGCAAGGCTACGCCATCCCGGTTCGCGATCGCGGATTTTCTCAGCGACGACGACAGCCGGAACATGTAAGGATTTTGCCAGATTCTGCACCAAGGCGGCAAAAAAGTCTTCTCCCGTTACCGACGCTGTACCCGCAACAATGGCGCGTAAAGTTTCCTCGGTTTGGCGTCGTTGTACCACTTGCTGCTGTAATTCCCGGTTAATCGCTTCCAATTGTTCCGGGGTGCGTAGGGCGAGGAATTGGGGCAGTAAATCGATTAATCGTAGCGCTGTATAACAAGATATCAGGGCGGTTAAAGCGCGTTCAATTCCGGATATCCAGTAATCCGCGTGCCAAAGAGTCCAAATATCAAACAGATGTCCGACACCACAGAAAATAATAAACGCCCCGAATAACACAAAGACTCTAGAGAAGGGAATATCCTGGCGTTGGCGGACAAAGTAAATCAGCATTGCCGGAATCGAGAAATACGCGATCGCAATCAGCGCATCACTGACAACGTGTAATCCCACCAGGGGAGTTTGCCACAGGTAACAATTACCGTGGGGCATATAGCTACGGGAGGATAAAATAGTCTGTAATGATTCCAGCACAGTCTTCTTTTCCTAAAACATTCTTTAAAGCAACGGTTTAATCCACCCTGGTTTGTCTTATCGTGCCATTATATCGGCTTACAATTGTAGCTGTGTCAGTCCATTGGTTAGGTTGGTGGATATAAACCTAACTCTATTAAGTCTAGAAATCTGTGTAGGGGCGGGTTTAGGGCCAACAATAATGAAACCACCAATAACGTTTTTACAAAACCCGCCCTGCCCCAAGGTTTAGGGACAACATTAATGAAACCACCAATAACCTTTGTACAAAACCCGCCCTGCCCCACCCTTTCACCCCGACATTTTTTATGTGCGATCGCGGTTGGGAATCTAATCGGTTTGTCCGGTTTTGGATTAATTGATTGCCTTGCGCTGGGGGAGTGGGAGGGTTTTATTCTTAATTTTAAGGTGAGAAAGGGCGGGTTTTGTTGTTCGGTTATCGGTGGGGAGGGCGGGTTTTGTTGTTCGGTTATCGGTGGGGAGGGCGGGTTTTGTTGTTCGGTTATCGGTGGATATCTGAATTGATTCCCTAAACCCGCCCCTACATCTAATTTGGACTCTGCACCCCTGCCCCCCCGCACCGGAATCCCTTCTCCAAACAAGCGCTATAAAGAAATGTGAATTAGGATCGATCTAGTCGAGCTAGAATCAGGCAGCGACTTCACCTAACCTGGGTGGAGATCTGCTGCTGCCGAGGAGATAAGCTATGGAAAACGAAAAAGTACCAACTACGATTATCACACTGACCGCCGGTGTCGTTATCACCCTGGTCAGTTTGTGGGTTGGTCAAAACCACGGCTTGATGCCCGAACAGGCGTCAGAACAAGCGCCGTTAGTCGATGACTTTTTTGACGTGATGATGACGATTGGCACCGCCCTGTTTTTAGTCGTCGAAGGGGCGATTGTGATTGCCATGATTCGATTTCGGCGACGCGAGGGGGATGACACGGATGCTGAACCCATCATCGGTAATTTGCCCTTAGAAGCTTTTTGGACAGCCATTCCTGCCATTATCGTGATTGGACTGGGGATCTACAGCGTCGAAGTCTATCGAGATATGGGCGGTTTTGAACCCGCGCATCACTTAGTTGCTAAAGCTGATAACCCCGCTCATATTGCAAGTATGCCCGGAAGTGCCATGGCAGCCCCCTTAGTGGCTGATGCAGAGGGGATGGAGTCCGATGAAGCAGCACCCAAGGGCGCTAAATACGGCTTTGGCGCGGCTCCCCAACGGGAAGGACAGATGGCTGACTTGGTGGTGAATGTCACGGGTTTACAGTTTGCTTGGATCTTTAACTATGCCGATAGTGGCATTGTTGCTGGTGAATTACATGTTCCCATTGGCAAAGACGTGCAACTGAATATCTCCGCCCAAGATGTGATTCACTCCTTCTGGGTGCCTCAGTTCCGCCTCAAACAAGATGCGATTCCTGGTCAAGAAACGGAACTGCGGTTTGTTGCCACAAAACCTGGAACCTATCCCGTGGTTTGCGCTGAACTCTGTGGGGGTTACCACGGTGCGATGCGAACCCAGCTTATTGTGCATACCCAAGAGGAGTATGACGCTTGGTTCAAGGAAAATCAGGTTGCCCAGCAGCAAAACCCGAATCAAACCGTGGCGGTGAACCCGGCGGATTTATCCGAGTCCGAGTTTCTGGAACCCTACACGACTAAGTTGGGCGTTGATGAAAAAACGTTAACCCAGTTACACTCAATGCATGAATCCTAAACAGAAGCCCATCACACTCCAGTTGTCCATCTGGACAGGCTGCTTTAGTTGTCCCAAGAAATTCTGATGACCCAAACCGAAACTGCACCTCAATCTCAAGCCACTTCCCACAGTTCCCATCCCACGGCATGGAAGTGGTATGACTATTTCACGTTCAATGTTGACCATAAGGTGATTGGGATTCAATACCTAGTTACCTCCTTCGTGTTTTATTTGATCGGGGGATTAATGGCAGTCGCCATGCGAGCTGAACTGTATACCCCGGATTCAGATTTACTTGATCCCAATCTTTATAACGCTTTTCTGACCAATCACGGCACGATCATGATCTTTTTCTGGGTCGTTCCGGCTGCTATTGGCGGGTTTGGCAACTACCTGATCCCGCTGATGATTGGTGCCAGAGATATGGCATTCCCGAAACTGAATGCGATCGCGTTTTGGCTGGTTCCCCCAGCGGGAGCGCTGCTGTTAGGCAGTTTCTTTTTCGGCGGCGCTCAATCGGGGTGGACATCCTACCCCCCCTTGAGCCTGATTACCGCCAATACTGCTCAATCGATGTGGATTCTCAGCATTATCTTGGTGGGAACCTCCTCAATTTTGGGTTCGGTGAACTTTATCATCACCCTCTTCAAAATGCGCGTCCCCAGTATGCGCTGGGATCAGATGCCGTTGTTCTGTTGGGCGATTTTAGCCACATCGATATTAGCCCTGTTTTCCACGCCCGTGTTAGCGGCGGGATTAACCCTGCTGTTATTTGATATCAACTTTGGCACCAGCTTCTTCCGCCCCGATGCTGGGGGGAATGTGGTGGTGTACCAACATCTGTTCTGGTTCTATTCCCACCCGGCGGTGTATCTGATGATTCTGCCGATTTTCGGGATTATGTCAGAAGTGATACCCGTTCACGCCCGTAAGCCGATCTTTGGCTATAAAGCGATCGCGTATTCATCCCTAGCCATCTGTATCGTCGGTCTATTCGTCTGGGTACACCACATGTTTACCAGTGGCACCCCCCCTTGGATGCGGATGTTCTTCACCATCTCCACGCTGATTGTGGCAGTACCGACGGGAGTGAAAATCTTTAGCTGGGTGGCGACACTCTGGCAAGGGAAAATCCGCTACACCTCGGCAATGCTGTTTGCGATCGGTTTGTTAGGCATGTTTGTCTTGGGTGGACTCAGTGGCGTAACCCTGGGAACCGCACCCTTTGACATTCATGTCCACGATACCTACTACATCGTGGCTCACTTCCACTATGTTCTCTTTGGCGGTTCAGTGTTTGGTCTTTATTCTGGAATGTACCACTGGTTCCCCAAAATTACGGGTCGCATGTACAACGAAACCTGGGGGCGAGTTCACTTTGTTCTCACCTTTATTGGTGCGAATCTCACCTTCCTCCCTATGCATGAATTGGGTTTGCAAGGAATGCCCCGACGGGTAGCGATGTATGACCCCCAATTCACGGCAATTAATCAGCTTTGTACCTTCGGTGCAATTCTGTTAGGGTTCTCGGTGGTTCCCTTCATGATTAATCTGATCTGGAGTTGGATGTATGGACCAAAGGTGGGTGATAATCCCTGGGATGCCTTGAGCCTGGAATGGACAACCAGTTCGCCACCGGAGATCGAAAATTGGGAAGTCCTACCTGTATTAACCCATGGTCCTTATGCTTATGGCATGAATGGTCGCAATGGTAAAGGACTTAATCCCAGTGCGCCAACATCGGGTGAACCTGCTGTTGAAGCGAAGTAAATTTTGCAGGTTGTAGGGGCGGGTTTTACCGTTATCGTTTCCCGTTTACCCAGATGTAACTAAACCCGCCCCGACTTAATGTTCATTAGTTGTATATAGCGATAGGGAAAAAAATTATGCAAGGTTCAACGATTGACGAATATCAAGTCTCGCCTACCCCAGAACCCTCGGCTGAGGTAACTGTGGCGGCACATGAGGAACATCCCGATTATCGGGTTTTGGGGCTAATCGTCTTCCTCGCCTCTGAATCCCTGATGTTTGGTGGAATGTTTGCCTCGTATTTAATTTATCGAGGCGTATCCGCAACCTGGCCCCCCGAAGGCACAGAGGTGGAACTTTTACTGCCAACAATTAACACGATTATTCTGGTGTCGAGTAGTTTTGTCATCCATAAGGGAGATGTGGCGATTAAAAAGAATAATCTCTCGGGTATGCGGTTGTGGTATATCATTACCGCTGTTATGGGTGTCATTTTCTTGGGCGGTCAGGTGTATGAATATCTCACATTGGGGTATGGTCTGACTACTAATGTGTTTTCTAACTGCTTTTATTTGATGACCGGATTCCATGGATTGCACGTTACCATTGGGGTTTTACTGATTCTCGGCGTCTTGTGGCGATCGCGTCGCCCTGGACATTACGGTGAAACCAAGCACGTTGGCATTGAAATGGCAGAAATTTATTGGCATTTTGTCGATATTATCTGGATTATTCTGTTTACCCTGCTTTACATTCTGACGCTGTTTTAAAGCGAAGATGTAGAGACGTTGCATGCAACGTCTCTACGCCTCATGGGAATTAAGATTAAAAGTTAAAATGATTATTGTCGCGGATGCTTCAGTGCCAAGAGTTTGGCGATTGATTCAATTAACGTTTTCGTGAAATAGGTTAACGCTACGATAGCTAAAATGGTTACGCCACCATTAACCAGATCGGATTGTTGTTTTTAATTTTATCTGTACCTATTAACGTTGATTCACCCTCATCCCCTAACCCCTTCTCCCATCGAGGGAGAAGGGGAACCGGACTCCCTGCATCACTCTAAAGAAAAGAAAGAATCTTGCTCCCCTCTCCTTGCAGGAGAGGGGCTGGGGGAGAGGTCAATCGCCACCCTAACCAATTTCTCATTCCAACGCGCCGAAGGCACCCGCCACCTAGGAGAAAGCATCGCCAAACGCTTCAACATCTCCCCCTACTTTGGCAAAGACGCCCTCGCCTCTCACCTCACCCATTGCCAATCCCCAGAACTCCTATTAATCGCCACCCACGGCTATTTCTCTAAATCCCCCCAAACCCCCTCAACCTCCCATCCCGAAGACCCAATGTTACGTTCCGCCCTCGCCTTTGCAGGCGCGAACCGTTGGCTAGAGGGCAAACCCTTACCCGCCACCGCCGAAAAAGGGATGATATTCGCCCAAGACATCGCCGCCCTTGATCTCTGGGAAACCGAACTCGCTATCCTCTCCGCCTGCCAAACTGGAATCGGGGATGTCAAACTCGGTGAGGGAGTGTTTGGCTTGCGTCGCGCCTTTGCCATAGCCGGAACCAAAACCCTAATCATGAGCCTTTGTTGACGACTCCCCGCGCATAGAATGCGGGGGATTCTGAAGAGTAATTACTCACTCTCCCCTCCACTCGAATAGGCTGAGTTGAACCCATTCCATCCGAGGGTTCTCAGGCTCATCTGGCAACCCAGATGATTTCCCCTGTC
>NZ_JAVJQP010000137.1:0-9463 GCF_040218875.1 Coleofasciculus sp. D1-CHI-01 | reverse complement strand
AAACTACTCGCACAATAATTGAAACTCAAAATGATTATTTGATTACGGTAAAAAGGAATCAAATAAAATTGTATAATCGTCTTAAGGAGTTAACGGAAATAGAAAGTCCAGTAAGCGAATATGAAAAAAAGGATGTAAGTCTGGCCTCCGCCAAGTAACTCGAACAGTATCTGTATTTAATCCAGAAAATTTGAGCAATCAAAAGCATCCCAATCTTCACAGTGTAATTCGTGTAAAAAGAAAAGGATGGCGGGACAAAAAAGAATGGAATGAGACCTTATATTATATAAGCAGCAAAAAATTACCCGCTCAACTATTCGCCGAAAAAATTCAACAACATTGGGGAATTGAAAATCAAGTACATTGGGTAAAAGATGTAGTTTCCCAAGAAGATAATTCAAGAATCAAAAATTGTGCGGTAGCCGAAAAATTTTCTTTATTGACAACTTTAATTATGAATCTTTATCGAACTTGTGGTTTTTTGTCAATTAGTCAAGGGCAGGCGTGGTTAGGAAAACATTGGCAACAAATGTTGCTAATTTAACGATTGATAGATTCAAGGCAACTAATTTCAATAAAAAAGAAAACTCAAAAAAAAGACAAGCCAAACCTGGAAATCACGAATCGGCAAGAGATTCAGCTTTTTTGCAGCCATAAAATAAGCAAAGAGTTGGGGTTAAAAATATTTTTGAATAGAGAGAATTAAAACTCGCAAAAAAACGGTTTTGATCAGCAAAAATTTTGCTTTTATTTTGGTATTTTTTTTGAAAATGAAAATCCCCTGCTTCAAAAGGGGGAAGCCAGAGGATGCTTCGCTTTTTTTGCATGGAGGATTTAGGGGGATCGACAATGTATCGCATAGCAGAGCAAACTGCTGTATAGCAATCGCCATAGCGGTTAGGACGCATCATTTTGTAGAGACGTTGCATGCAACGTCTCTACAAAAGTTCGTTTGTACTAATCGATGTGTCTACTACTATATCTAACAGTTTAGCTAGGAATAAGAATGCGATCGCGTAAATTCTGCTATCAGGGGTTGATAGTGACGACTGGAGAAGGGATGATAATCAGGGTTCGCCTGAAAAGTCATTTTACACAATAACCGAAACTGGAAGGGTGTCGGCGCTTTATTCACCCGTTCTACCTGTACCTCTAGGTTGAAACTGTTTTGAATTAACTCAAACAGTTCTGCCAGTAAATATCGGGGACAATAGCCGACAATGTAGTGGTCTTCTGTGGTTAAAATTAAAGCATCAGACTCATGATTATTTTGCCATTGATGAGCTAACTTTAATTTTTCAGTCGCTTCAAACTGATTAATCCGCTCAATGGCACTGCTTGGCAAATGTCGCAGCCCCTGAGAGAAAAAATATAAATGATACTGTCCTTGTGCATTAACCTCCAGACAAGGAAAAACAGCGAGTGTATCGGTTTCTCGTTCTCCACCACTGCGGGCTAAAATTGCCATGGGGTCATGTTCATCGTTGGGAATATTTAACCATTCCATAAAACGGGAATAATCCGGACGCGATCGCGACATTAACCGATTCGCAAAGACGGGGAATAATTCAGTTGATGTATAAACCTTATCTAAACACGGAAACGAAGACAATGACTGAAAAGCACATTTATCTTCCGCCTCTTTCACCCCTTGAGTATAAACAAATTGATAGAGTCTTCCGTCAAAGGTTAACCGACCAATCGGGAACCAATAGCGACTAATCGGATCTTGCCAAGCTAAAAATAGTGTTTTTGGTGTCTTCAAGGTCGTGTTTTCCTCAAGCTAAGTAGCCGATGTTTATTGATATCCATAATTTCCTGAGCAAACTTTCTGGCTTCGGGAGAAATACGCGATCGATTAATCCGATTAAAGATAGCTAAAGTATTAGCTTTTTGGATCGTTTCCAGCCGCGCCAACCACACAGAAACCGCTTGGGGATAGCGATGAGCCACCAGTGAGAACACATCCAACCTGTTTGTACGTCAGTCTAAATCGCTAGAGAATTTCCTGTGGCACAATGAATATAAGTGTATTAGATTTATTTGTGAGCAATGCACCAGAATTCAACTGATGATTTGAGTTCAGAATGCGGCATCGATTACCGCCGATTGCGAGATTTATTAGCTGCTAGAGAGTGGGAAGAAGCCGATGAAGAAACGGCAGACAAAATGCTGGCTCCCATTGGAAAAGAAGGCTGGTGGAATGTGGAAACCGAAGACATTGAAAAAATTCCTTGTACCGACTTGCGAACGATTGACCGTCTCTGGGTACAATACAGTAATGAACACTTTGGTTTTAGTGTCCAAAAGCAAATCTGGCAAGGTGTTGGCGGTCAACCGGGTATGTATGATTACTACATCTACAAAAAGTTTTACGATAAGTTTTACAATATCGTAGGTTGGCAGGCAGTCATAGACCGAGCTTCAGAGTATGTTTTTAACCTAAATGCTCCCCGGGGACATCTCCCGTTGGTGGGGGTGATGCTTCTGGGGCAATTTAATAAGTTTATACTATAATTCAGTAAGCTTTAGCTTACTTGAGCTTTGAGCCTGAAATTCATTTCAAGGCTCTCAACTGAGCTTGTTGAGCGTTAATGGAATGCCTTCCAACCTAATTAACACATCACGATTATTCCATAACTCCGGTTGTTGTTGAGGCTGAAAGACTAAAATTGAACGGTCATTTTGGTCAAGTAGCCATGCCAATTGACAACCATACTTGAGCGCGTGCAGAATGTTACTTGTTTGGTGAACGAAGAGAACTTTCAGGTAGAGTCATAACGGCTACGGTATTGCCTAACATATCAAAAAATTCAACACTATAACCCGTTTCTAATTCAGCAACGTTGTGTTTTTCGACAACTGTACCGATATCACCTGCATAAAGTCCAGCTTCAGGAATATCGCCAAGCAAGATAACGTCTGAATAAAGTTCGTAATCCATGGTATCCTCTATTCACCGATTAATTAGGAATCAACGGAACAACTGTGTCCATTTAATTGACTCGGGTCGCCCTGTGATCAAACCATTAAGAAATGGTGCGTTAAGCTGTTCGGCATTTAAACCATAATGTCAAGAATTGCGAGATCCTTGCCGTAGTGCGAGCATCTTGCTCGCTACATTGAGCATCTTGCTCGCTACATTGAGCATCTTGCTCGCTACATTGAGCATCTTGCTCGCTACTAATACCCAATTTAAATGCATTACAGCTTACGCTACGCTAACGCACCCTACTGCCGTGACCCAGCTAAAATTGTGCAATAGATTTACGGTTAAATTGGGCGCACGCCGTGCGCCCCTACAATTCTAATTCACCATTTTAGGTGGGTCATAGCACTACGTAACGCTAATCCTAGCTACCGCTAATCCGGGCTAAATCGCGGGCGTTTTCTTCAAACGCAGCCGTTAGCGCATCATCGCCACTTAATCCGGCTTCCTCGGCTTTATTCAAGCAAGCCAATACCCGCTTGTAATCCCGGGGTATCACCTTGACAAACTTCGGCACCATTTCTGTCCAATTCGCCAAGATAGTTAACCCTAGTTGACTCTTGGTGTACTCGACGTGTTTGGCAATCATTTGGTGGATGATTTCAATCTCCTCGTCGTCTTCCAGTTTCTCTAAGTCGGACATCTGGGTATTACAACGAGTGGCAAAATCCCCTTTTTCATCCAACACATAGGCGACACCGCCACTCATTCCTGCGGCAAAATTGCGTCCAGTTGGACCCAAAACCACTACTTTACCGCCCGTCATATATTCGCAGCCATGATCACCCACGGCTTCCACCACCGCGTTGACCCCTGAGTTGCGAACACCGAACCGTTCACCCGCCATTCCGCGAATATAAACTTCACCCCCTGTTGCGCCATAGAGGGCGACATTCCCGACAATGATATTTTCACGGGGGACAAAGGTGGAACGGGCGGGAGGATAAAGGATTAATTTACCCCCAGATAATCCTTTGCCAAAGTAGTCATTAGCATCTCCTTCGAGTTCTAAGGTGACACCCTTGGGGACAAATGCGCCAAAGCTTTGACCCGCACTTCCTTGGAAATGGAGATGGATGGTATCCTCCGGTAACCCCTGCCAATGACGCTTGGTGATTTCATTGCCTAAAATCGTGCCAACCGCCCGATTGGTATTCTGAATCGGTAGGGTAGCGGTTACTTTTTCACCCTTGGCGATCGCACCTTTGCATAAATCTAGCAGAACCCTCATATCCAGGGACTTATCCAACCCATGATCCTGGGGAATCTGACAATAGCGACCAATTTCGGGTCCCACATCCGGTTGATAGAGAATCTGGGATAAATCCAATCCCTTCGCCTTCCAATGATCCACCGCCTGCTTCGCTTCCAAGACATCCACACGCCCCACCATTTCATTTAGGCTGCGGAATCCCAGTTGTGCCATGATTTCCCGCACTTCTTGGGCGACAAAGGTCATGAAGTTCACCGTATGATCTGGATTGCCAATGAAACTCTGACGCAGCACCGGGTTCTGAGTGGCAATTCCCGCCGGACAGGTGTTTTTTTGACAAACTCGCATCATAATGCAGCCCAGGGACACGAGAGGTGCGGTAGAGAAGCCAAATTCCTCTGCCCCTAATAGTGCTGCCATGACCACATCGCGCCCGGTCTTCATTTGACCATCGGTTTCTACGACAATTCGCGATCGCAGATCATTTAATACCAAGGTTTGATGCGTCTCCGCTACCCCTAATTCCCAGGGTAATCCGGCGTGTTTAATTGAGGTTTGCGGTGATGCACCCGTTCCGCCATCAAAACCGGAAATCAGTACCACATCCGCATGGGCTTTAGCAACCCCCGCCGCGATCGTTCCTACCCCCACCTCAGACACCAGTTTCACATTAATCCGGGCGTCGCGGTTGGCGTTTTTCAGGTCATGAATTAACTCGGCTAAGTCTTCAATTGAGTAGATATCGTGGTGCGGCGGTGGCGAAATTAACCCCACTCCTGGTGTCGAGTTGCGTACCTTAGCAATCCAAGGATACACCTTCCGCCCCGGTAACTGTCCCCCTTCTCCCGGCTTCGCCCCCTGCGCCATCTTAATTTGGAGTTCCTTGGCTTGAGACAAATACAAACTATTCACCCCAAATCGCCCGGATGCGACTTGTTTAATCCCGCTGTTCTTAGAATCGCCATTTTCATTTGTCCAGGTATAGCGTTCGGGATCTTCTCCCCCTTCCCCAGTATTGGATTTCCCGCCAATCCGGTTCATCGCAATGGCGAGGGATTCGTGTGCCTCTTTGGAAATGGAACCATAACTCATCGCCCCGGTTTTGAAGCGTCGGGTAATCGCCTCCACGGGTTCCACTTCTTCTAAGGGAATTGGGTCGCGTTTCTTGAATTGTAGGAGTCCGCGTAGGGTAAAATGTTGCTGGGTCTGTTCATTAATTAGGGTAGCGTATTCTTTATACAGGTCATAGCTACCCTGACGCACGGCGTTTTGCAGGGCGTGGATGGTTTGGGGACTTAATAGGTGTGCCTCGCCGTCTTTGCGCCACTGATATTCGCCGCCTGCATCTAGGGTATGCCCATTCACTTCTCGATCCGGGAAGGCGTGGAGATGACGCATAATTGCTTCTTGGGCGATTACGTCTAAATCCGCCCCTTCAATCCGGGTGGCTGTCCAGGTAAAGTATTTATCAACTAGTGCCTGTTTGAGTCCAATGGTTTCAAAGATTTGGGCACCGCGATAACTTTGGATGGTGGAAATGCCAATCTTGGAGGCGACTTTAATTACCCCCTTGGTGGCGGCTTTGATATAGTTTTTGTGCGCCGTCTTGCGATCAATATTTTCCAGCAAGCCCTGGCTAATCATATCGTCAATGGTTTCAAACATCAGATAGGGATTAATCCCACCGCAGCCATACCCGATAAGCAGCGCATGATGATGAACTTCCCGAGGTTCGCCGGATTCTAAGACGATTCCCACTTTGGTGCGGGTTTTTTTGCGGATTAGGTGGTGATGTAATCCAGCCACCGCAAGTAAGGCGGGGATGGGTGCATGGTCTTGATTAATACCGCGATCGCTGAGAATAATGATACTGGTTCCGTCTGCGATCGCGCGATCGGCTTTCGCGCAAATCTCATCCATCGCCGTTTCTAATCCCTTCACCCCAGCCTTGGGGTCAAATAGAATCGGTAAGGTAATGGATTTAAAATCCCCTTCGGACACATATTTGAGTTTCGCTAATTCCTCATTCGTCAGAATCGGCGTTTTCAGTTCAATTAAATGACAACTCTGGGGTTCAGGTTCGAGTAAGTTGCGTTCTGAACCAATTGTGGTTTCCGCCGAGGTGATAATTTCCTCCCGAATTGAATCGATGGGGGGATTGGTGACTTGGGCGAAGAGTTGCTGGAAATAATTGTAAAGTAACTTCGGGCGATCGGATAACACCGCCAATGGCGTATCCGAACCCATCGAACCCACAGCTTCTACCCCATTCTGTGCCATTGGTGCCATCAGCATCCGCAATTCCTCGAAGGTATACCCGAAGGCGATTTGGCGTTGAATCAGGGTGTCGGGTTCCGGTTGGGCTACCTCTGGCGCATCTTTTAACTGTGCCAGTTCGACCATGTATTCGTCAATCCAGTCTTGGTAGGGATGTTCGGTAATAATTGCCTGTTTCAATTCCTCATCAGCAATAATCCGCCCTTGTTCCATATTCACCAAGAACATCCGCCCGGGTTGCAAGCGCCCTTTAAACGCCACGTCTTCGGGTTCCACAGGTAACACCCCGGCTTCGGATGCCATAATTACCCGGTCATCTTTGGTCACATAATACCGCGATGGACGCAACCCATTCCGATCCAAAACTGCCCCAATCGTCGTACCATCAGTAAAGGCGATGGAGGCTGGACCATCCCAGGGTTCCATGAGACAGGAGTGATATTCATAGAATGCCTTTGTCTCATCACTCATCGACTCATGATTTGTCCAGGGTTCGGGAATCATCATCATTACCGCATGGGGTAAAGAACGCCCAGAAAGGACTAACATTTCGAGGGAGTTGTCGAATATCGCCGAGTCACTCCCCTCTAAATCAATAACGGGCTGAATTTTCTCCAAGTCATCGCCAAACAGCTTGGACTTAAACAGCGACTGTCGGGCGTGCATCCAGTTAATATTACCCCGTAAGGTATTAATCTCCCCATTATGGGCAATGTAGCGATAGGGGTGGGCGCGTTCCCAACTGGGGAAGGTGTTGGTACTAAACCGGGAATGCACTAAGGCTAGGGCACTTTTGAGATCCGGATCATGGAGTTCGGGATAATATTGTCCCACCTGTATCGGCGTCAGCATCCCTTTGTACACAATTGTCCGACAGGAAAGGCTAGCTGTATACCAGCAGGGGTCAACCTCTGACTGGCTAATTTCTTTTTCCGCCCGTTTCAGGATCACATAGAGTTTCCGTTCAAAGGACAGATCATCAGCCAGGTTGGGGGAACGCTGGAGGAACACCTGTTGCATAAACGGTTCACCCAGTTTAGCGATACTTCCCAGGGGGGAGTTATCCACGGGAACATCCCGCCACCCTAGAACTCTTTGCCCTTCTTCGGTGGCAATTTTCTCAAAAATCTGGCGACTCTGCTGGCGAATCATCGGATCAGGGGAGGTAAAAATCGCCCCCACCCCATACTGACCCGCTTCCGGTAGGGTAATGTTATCGGCGGCGGCGACTTTGTGCATAAACTGATCCGGGATTTGGATTAAAATCCCTGCACCATCCCCGGTGTTCGGTTCACAACCACAGGCGCCGCGATGTTCCAGGTTTGCCAGAATCGTTAGCCCTTGTTCCACGATATCGTGGGACTGATTCCCCTTCATCTGCACGACGAATCCGACACCGCAAGCATCGTGTTCAAACTGTGGATCGTATAAACCTTGTTTTTTTGGCAGTTGGTTGCTTTTCATCTTAAAATGACCCAAAAATGACGAGGGTTGTAGGGGCACAATCCTTGCGCCCGTTTTTCAGTGTAGAGGTTGGGAAGCTATCTGGTGCAACGTAGCGGAAATCAGTATCCAGTGGAAAAAGGTGCAACAGCTTACTATACAAGCGTTTTTTTATTCTACCTTCTGCCTCGGAGTCTCGGAGCCTTCTGCCTTTTACCTTAACGGAGGGTATCCCCGCCGCGACACCATCAGCTTGTTGGATTACGATAAACCAACTCCACCAGAAGTACAAGCCACGCTTTAACAAAACGATAAGATTTGGCGGATTTGGCTTTAATTTAGTTAAGGGTTGAGTTTTGTCGGAAAATGCTTCAAAAAAACAGTATAGTCTGATACTGAATTTTAAAAAGTCATAATTTCTTGATCGCGTTGGGTGGGTTAGGTTCAAAAGCGTCATTCAATAAAGGGCGCACGTTTATGCACCCCTACAAATACCCACCGATTATGGAGAACAAAGGATAGTTCTAAGTTTTTCCGGAATCTCTTCAAAATGCTCTAACAAAAAATCCATAATTGCCAAATGGCGCAAATCAACGGGTTTAGGAGGGCGATGTCCTTGACCTCGGTTAAACCAACATTGTACGGTTCCCAGGGAGCGATCGCAAATGTGAGAAATTTGTTCATAGGTGACATCCCATTTAGCATAAAAGTCCCGTGGCGTCATCCCTAATTCACAGTAACAATAAAGGTCAATGATGTACTGTTCACGCCGAGTAATCGGGCGAGGCTGGTGGGGATAGTGGGTATTGTAGCGTCCTCTGGGGCTACGCAGAGATGGCGTGACTATTGCACGGCGAGACTGGCTGGAATAAAGGTAGGAATAGCTATTCTCTTCGCTGACTGCAACAGTATCGGGCATTTTTTCCAAGTCCTCTTCCCAAGCCATATCTGCGGTAATCCAAGCTGCACTTGGCGAATCGGGGGCGAGTTGAATCAGGTAGCATATCGTCCACTGATTGCCATCGTGATTATATTCATAGAAGCGCCCCAGAATCACGCCCCAGTCAGGATTTGGAGTTTTCCATTGGACGCGATCGCAGTCTTTGTAGCGAGGGGTAGGGAATGGCAAATGGCGATTGTAACAATTCTCCCCCTGCTCCCCCTGCTCCCTCATCTCCTCCATCTCCTCACCATGACGCAGGGTATTTAATGCGCCAGCGATGAGTTTACCGTTGAGGCTTTGGGTTAACTGCTGAATAAACAGTTTGGCGAGGATTTTGACTTCAGCATCGGTTAGATGCATTTGGGATGCATCGAAGTCAACATCGCTGTAGTGCTTGAGATGGGAGAGGAGTTTGGTAACACCAACATCCTCTAACCCTTGCTGGGCTTTAGTTTCGGCGGTGTAGCAGGTATCGAATTGAGGCGGTAAATATCTCATAGTATTTTGGCTGCTTTATGTACTTGTGATAATAGTATAACAAAATTAATAAAATAAACACCCTTTTCTCTCAAAAAAAAGAGCAAAGGGAAACCATTTG